>CBDUIU010000348.1:0-5245 GCA_965367335.1 uncultured Saprospiraceae bacterium | reverse complement strand
TAGATTTAATCTTTAACTTGCCGGGACATCACAACGTTGAAAATGCCACCGCAGCAATAGCTGTCGCACTTCAACTAGGTGTTTCAGAATCGGCCATTCGCAAAGGCCTCGCTACATTCAAAGGAATTAAGCGACGTTTTGAAACCATCTACCGGGATGAACAATCTGTTTTTATTGATGATTACGCACATCATCCGGAAGAGTTAAAAGCAGCGATTAAAGCAGCAAAGACACTTTTCCCCAAGCGGCGGATTTGCGGTATTTTTCAACCGCACCTCTATTCCCGCACCCGGGACTTTGCCGATGGCTTTGCCGAAGCGCTGGACCAGCTGGATGAAATTATTTTGTTGGATATTTATCCGGCGCGGGAAGAACCTATTCCAGGTGTCACATCCGCAACGATTTTTAACAAAATGAAAAACCCCAATCGACAACTTGTTTCAAAGGATCAAGTGCTCGATGTCTTGACTAATAAAAAGAACGATATACTACTAACCCTGGGGGCAGGGGACATTGATACCCTGATTGACCCCATCAAAAACTTACTGAGTAAACCATGACTACTACACTCCTGGACACAATTAAAAAAATCTTCTGGATCGGCCTTTTATTCGCCGGAGCTGCCGTCATTATCTCGGCGGTTGAACAGAAGCGTGGACAGGAAGCTACTGACCTGATCATTGATATTGAAAACCTACCTGACGGTCATGCCCTGATCCAACAAGGTGATGTCCTGTTGAGTATTGAACGCAGCTTCGGACATATGTTGATTGGCGTACCCGTGGGTGGAATCAATGTTGAACGTATCGAACGTGTACTTGAATCAGATCCTTTTGTCAGCAATGCCGATGTCTACATCGATGCTTTGGATCAAGTACATATTGGAATCCAGCAACGAGAGCCCGTTATTCGGGTAATCGATAAAAATGGAATTAACTACTATCTGGATGCAGCCGGAGAAAAGATGCCCATGTCCGAACACTTTACGGCTAGGGTCATCATTGCAAGCGGAGAAATTCCTCCCTTTGTACCGGACTTCCAGGACCGTGAACAGCATGTTGTCAAGGATTTATTCCAATTGACAAAACGAATACTGAGTGATGATTTTTTAGAACCAATGATCGAGCAGATCTATGTGAATCGAAATGGTGAGTTTACACTTACCCCTAAACTCGGTTCTCATAAAATACAACTTGGAACCCTGAAAGACCTCAATGACAAATTGTCTCGTCTTGAGAAAATGTACACCGAAGTTTTCCCCTATGAGGGATGGAAAAAGCATAAAACCATTAATCTTAAATACAAAGGTCAGGTAGTATGTGAACGACGATAAATGCATATCTAAAGCGTTCATAAAGATTTACAGGGAGGGAGCCCTACACTTAAATCTTGCACTGCCTAAAAACTGATATACTATGATGGATAAAATTAACAACAACGCTAAAAAGTCGCCGATTGTCGTTGCGCTTGACATCGGAACAACTAAAGTAGTTGCGATCGCTGGTCGTAAAAACGAGCACGGCAAACTCGAAATTCTCGGAGTTGGAAAAGTTGATTCCTGCGGAGTATCCCGCGGTGTCGTTTCCAACATTGAAAAAACCGTTAAAGCCATTAAAGATGCTGTTGAATTGGCTGCAAAACGTTCCGGTGCTCCGATTGAGGAAGTACACGTAGGTATTGCTGGTCAACACATCAAAAGCTTGCAACATCGCGGGATTCTCACCCGGGAAGATAATTTGACTGAGATCAACCAACAAGACATCAACAAGTTGATCAAGGACATGTATAAACTCGTGTTGCCTCCTGGTGATAAGATCTTACACGTTATTCCTCAGGAATATGCTGTGGATAATGAGCAAGGAATTACCGATCCAGTCGGTATGTCAGGGGTTCGTCTTGAAGCGAATTTCCATATTATCACCGGACAAATTGCTGCCTCTAATAATATCTTCCGTTGTGTGGAGCGGGTTGGCCTTAATGTAGGTGACCTTACCCTTGAGCCTATTGCAAGCGCCGAAGCGGTGCTTAGCTACGAGGAAAAAGAAGCTGGCGTTGCGCTGGTTGATATCGGAGGAGGAACCACAGATATTACCATCTTCCAGGAAGGCATCATTCGCCATACTGCCGTTATCCCTTTTGGTGGCAACGTCATTACAAAGGATATTAAAGAAGGCTGTACGGTAATGGGCCAACAAGCAGAAAAGCTCAAAGTAAAATTTGGTTCTGCTTTACCGGAAGAAGTTTTTGATAATCGAATTATTACGATTCCTGGTTTGAAAGGTCATGAGCCTAGAGAGATTTCCGAAAAAAACCTGGCGCTCATCATTGGTGCCCGGGTAGAAGAAATTTTTGATTATGTGCTTTGGGAAATTCGCCGTTCCGGATTCGAACGCAAGCTCATCGGTGGTATCGTTTTGACTGGTGGTGGAGCCTTGTTGGCACATATCGAAAAACTGGTCGCTTATCAAACGGGAATGAGCACTCGCATCGGTGTTCCGGTTGAACATCTCGCGCATGGTTATGATGAAGCCATCTGTAGTCCGATCTACAGTACCGGAATTGGGTTGTTATTGCGTGGTATTCGTACTGTTGAAGCACGACCTCCGAAACCAGTCAAAGTTGAACAAGTGAAGACGGATGATGAAGATCTTAACGAAGATTCACTGGCAACTGTAGGCGCCCACGACAGAAATTCTACCTGGTACGAACAGCTTTTCCGAAAAACAAAAGAGTTTTTTGAAGCAGATCCTGACACAGAATTTTAGATGATCTCGATAAATTAAATCCTGACATCTCAATTAAGCAACAACACTATTTTTTAAACCATAAACTTGTAACACATGGAATACTTATTCGATAACAGTAAGGAAGGCTCCATAATAAAAGTCATTGGCGTTGGTGGCGGTGGAAGTAATGCCGTAAACCACATGTTCGATCAAGGAATCGTAGGCGTTGATTTCGCCATTTGTAATACGGATAACCAAGCTTTGGAGCAAAGTAAAATTCCGATTAAAATTAAATTAGGCCCCGAGTTGACCGAAGGTCGCGGAGCGGGTTCTAAGCCAAATATTGGCCGCCAGGCTTGCCTGGAGTCTATTGAAGAACTGCGCACGTTCTTAGAAACGGATAATACCAAAATGCTCTTTGTCACTGCCGGTATGGGTGGTGGTACAGGGACTGGTGCAGCTCCGATCATTGCGAAAACAGCTCAGGAAATGGATATCCTGACCGTTGGCATTGTGACCTTACCGTTTACCTTTGAAGGGCGCCGTCGTGGCAAACATGCGGTAGAAGGCCTGGAAGAGTTAAAAAGCAATGTTGATACCCTAATCGTCATCAGCAATGATAAATTACGTCAGATCCATGGTAACCTATCCTTGTCAGATGCTTTTGAAAAGGCAGATAATATCCTGACGACGGCTGCCAAAGGAATTGCGGAAATTATCACTGTTCCCGGTTACGTAAACGTTGACTTTGAAGATGTGAACACCGTCATGCGTAGCTCAGGTGTAGCCATCATGGGTACAGCTATGGCTGAAGGTGAAGATCGCGCTCGCCGTGCAGTGGATGAAGCTTTGAATTCACCACTTTTGGAAGATAATAACATTAAAGGTGCACAACACATCTTATTAAATATTACTTCCGGAAACCGGGAAGTAACGATGGACGAAATTTTTGAAATTACTGAATTTGTTCAGGAGGAAGCAGGTTATGGAACTGATTTGATCTGGGGTAACTGTTATGATGAAGGTCTTGGCGATCAAATTTCCGTGACGATCATTGCGACCGGGTTTGAACACGATAGCCCAAAGGAAAAATTGTTACCGGAAGAGAGCAAGATCGTTGTTTCTCTTGACGATGATGAGCCAAAAAAAAAGGTTCAGCAGAGTTTAGCAGACCTTGGGCATGAGGAACCGGTAGAGCCTGTTAAAAGACCGACTACTTTTGAATTCGACGATATTCCTAATTCTACGAATCGCTATCAGCGCTATTCTTACCAGGAGCCTTACGTGAAAAGTGAGGAGCGTGAGCGTCAGGAAGAAGAGCGAAATCGTCGTCATCAGGAAGAAATGGCTCGAAGAGAAACGCAAAGCCGTCGGGTTGCAAAGACTAAACTAAGCAATCCGCAAACTATTGTTGATCTGGAAAATGAACCAGCTTATCTTCGTCGTAAAATTCGCTTAGACGATGTGTCTCATTCCGCTGATGAGAATATGTCTGAGTGGACTGTTCGTGACGATGAAACGCCAGAGTTGAGAACCAGTGGCAATTCGTTTTTGCACGATAACGTGGATTAGTTATCCAATAGTCGACATTACACATCCTTACGCTTTTTTTGAATTCTGTTTTTAAGAAGGGTTATTCCTTCACAAGTTTAAAAATAGCGTTGTTGACCGGCATAGGTACTTTCTTAGTACTTATGCCTTTTTTTATGGTATGAACAACAGGATTAGTTGACGATCTTTTAGTTTAACAATCGTAAAAATAGGCACTATATTGCTACCCCTGTCAGAGGACCTTTACTTCTGATTTTAATTTCCATTAATAATTATAGAAAAACTCACGGCTCCAACCATCCAAAGTAAAGCGAACCGTGTTGTCCTCTGCGACTCGTATTGGGGTCAGATCAAATAAGAAGGTGGTATCTAAAAGTGCCTCACACAGATCATCATCTTTAAAAGCTAACCTTAGGTACCGCTGTACAGGTAGGGATTCTGCCACATCGCCGCTGTCAATTAATTTAGCGCTTACTTCACCACAACCGCCTCCGTAACTGATCGTTATACTCAGACAATCTTGATCCAAGGTCACCGCTTTGAAATTGAACATATCTTTTGCCGCTTGCTCGAATTGGACCTTACTAACAATCACCTGTTGCTTACAATTGAGCTCATCTTTTTTACATCCAATCAGAACACTAGCCAGGAGAATAAACAATAATAACTTTTTCATAAATAGAATTTTTGGTTTCTATTTGATTACACGAAAAAAGACTATTCAAGGTTGGCTCTCGTAGTTAAATAACTTTGTTCAAATATTTTAAATATCGTTGGAGGAAAATTTAGCTCCATAAAAAAAGACTTGCAAGGAATACCATGCAAGTCTATCAATCAACATCTTTTTACAGATATCATGATTTTACAAAAGAGCGGATGTTACTTGATTTTTTCATTTTTCTGGAAAAAGCTTTTGCTTCTCTTTTAGAGTCAAAGCGGGCTACCGTAACCGAGTACATATTATTGTC
>CBDUIU010000347.1:0-5267 GCA_965367335.1 uncultured Saprospiraceae bacterium | reverse complement strand
TTTTTCCAACTGACTACTCAGCAACCGATCCCGGAACCGCTCTGCCGTTGAATAGCGCGAACCAATCCTAAGGTATTCATTGCGTGCATATTTATCAATATTTTCGATGGCTTCGCAAATCTCATCTACTGCCCGATTGGTATAAGCCATTAAGAGAATATGCTCATCAGTTTCATTGATAATATAGGCGACCATTTGCCGGAGCATCATACTGGTTTTTCCAGTACCCGGAGGTCCCCAAAGCAAAAAATAATCCGGAGCTAGTAATGCCTTTTGGTAAATACGTTGTTGTTCCTCCGTTAATCCCGCCGCCGGGGGTAATTCTCCTGGTTTTGCTTTTCGGGGCGGAGTAAGACCAAGCAATCTGTCTTTTTTAAATTCCGGAAATTGTAGAAACTGAAACAGTGAGCGATACATACCGATAAAACTGCCATCGAGCAGATCACGTTCCAGGTTCCAATAAGCCTCTTCTTCAAAGATGGCTACATTAAACTGGCGGGAACGTAAACGAACTTCAACAAACTCACTATTGATATTGGTAATCGTACATTTGAATAGCTGACTATTTAATGTTTTTTTAGCTTTTTCACGCCAGGGATAGAGAACGACAATGTCTCCCTTGCGGAAATTAGCTAATGGATTCGTAGAGGCAGTTCTGTTAAATTGAAGCAGCGGTTCTTCTTTCTCCGCTAATTGAGTCGCCAATTTTAATTGATAAAGCACCTCGTATTGTTCGTCTTTCACGGCTAAATTATTCAGCCAAAGTCCTGCCTGACCATTTTGCCGGGCAATGCCTTGGGAGCCGGTCTTTGCCAGCCAATGTTCTCTGGCAATAAAAGCACTGAAGGCTTGAAAGTAGACTTTTTCAATGGGACGAGCAGTACTATAGACTTTGAAAAATTGCTTCATGTCTCTACTCAGAAAACCGCTTTTAGCAGGCAGGGTATCCGGGTTCAATTGATCGAATAGGGTAGTAGTCTGAGCTTGGTCATAAGGCAAATCAACCAATTGCTTTTCTATGGCTACTAATTGATTGCGCAGTTGCATGGCTTCGTATTGCTGCGCTTTTACTACAGGAGCAAAACGCAGGTTGCGATCCTCCACTCCTGAATAAAGAATGAAGTTGGCGGGTTGGGTTTTTTTCCCATAGGTATATTTAATCATCAAATCGTACAAAAGCGTCTGGGTAAAATGGTTTTGGCTGATGCCATATCGATTAGGCTTATAGGCCTTTCCGCTTTTCAATTCAACGATGGCAGATTGTTCTCCTTCCTTCTGAGCCAGGTATAAAACATCGAGCCGCCCCTGCATACCATAATCAGGCGCATAGAAGGTGGGCTCTAACAAACAGTTGTCGGGGTTTATGCCACTAGTTTTAAGGTCTTGTTTAATGACGCGTTTTAGATTGACAAAATGTTTCTGTGAACGCTGCATGATATCCCGGATTTGCCGATTGTCAAATATGGCGAAGGCAAGTGGATTGAGGCGAAAAACTTTTGGAAAGATCTCCTTAAAGTTAGCCTCGGGATTACTCATTAGTTCATCCAGGAAGAAGTTGGCAATGTGACCGAGCAATAAGTAATCCGTAGTGATAAAAGGTAAAAATTTCTTTAATAAATGGATTCTTGGTTCCGTACCAAAGTCTTTAAAACATTCGGCAATGGCCGTTACATCCACCAGGTAATCCGGCTCTACCACAAATGCCTGAGGTCGATAAACACCTTCTTTATCTATTTCTACATCTAACAAGTTGATAACCAATGGGAAATTGAAGGTCTTACGAATATGGTGGATCGTCTGGTTAAAATTGGCATTACGATCCGGGATATTATATTGAATGCGGATTAAACTATCCGGGATGTCCTCATCCCGAGCGACCAATTGCTGATGCGCTGGATCATCTTCAAGCGCAACTACCCTGGCACTGGCTTTAAACGATTGGATGGCCACCTGCCCATTTGGCAAAGCACTTGCTTTCGGAAGTAAGGGAATTAATTGAGCGGGTACCGGTGTATTAAAAAGTTGATGGATGGTATCAGTGACTACGCGTAATCCTAAGCTATAAATATATTCAGGCTTTTCTTCATCTGTAATTTTCCCCAGCTGTAAAGCGCTCACTTGACTGCGAAAATTGTGAATGTAATAAAGGGATTGACGGGAAAAAGTATGTCGGTGCCCTACGTAGGCAATACGGGCAAACATGGTGGTAAAATGAATGCGCTCTTCGCGTGTGACCTCCACAAAAAGTAAATTCAGTATACGCAACAAACCGATAGCTCTATCAGTGTTGCTTAGTTCAGCCTGTTCTACTATTTTCTGTACCTCCCTGTAAAACAACCGGGCCAGCTCTGTTTGTTTTAAACTCATCCTCGTAAAGATAGGGAAAATAGGACGTTTTGTTACAAGTTTTACTTGCTTAAACTAGTTGTGAAATAGACGTAGTATGCTGTTGTTAGCCTCCTGTCAGGAAAAACACTCATTACAGGAAGGAACATAAAAAAGGGAACCCGAATGAACGGATTCCCATTTTTATATTATATGGTGCTACCTTACTTAGTTCGCACTGTTATCCTGAACCTCTTTGACAATTGCACTGAATGTAGTTGGGTTATTCATTGCTAAATCTGCCAATACTTTACGATTCAGACCGATACCACTTTTAGACAAGTGGTTCATCAGTTTAGAATAAGTAGTGCCCTCTACACGAGCAGCAGCATTGATACGAGCGATCCACAGACGGCGGAAAGCGCGTTTTTTGTTCTTGCGATCACGGTAGGCATAAGTCAGCCCTTTTTCAACGGCATTCTTCGCAACCGTATAAACTTTCGATCGAGCACCCCAATAGCCTTTAGCAGCTTTAAGGATTTTTTTGCGCCGTGCTCTGGAAGCAACGGCATTGACGGAACGTGGCATAGATTAAGATTTTTAGTTCAACACAGGGACTTCCGTCCTGAAGTACTTTGGTCCTGTATTCTCGTTAAAAAATGAGGTAAATCCAATAGGATTACCCGATACAAAGTAAGCGTTTGATACGTTTTTCATCAGCTTTACTTACCAGCGCAGAGTCACGTAGGCGTAATTTTGCCTTCTTACTCTTGTTGCGCATCATGTGGGAAGTGTAAGCCTGAAAACGCTTGATCTTACCGGATCCAGTGCGCTTAAAACGCTTTTTTGCACTGGAATGAGTCTTCATCTTAGGCATATCAAATATGAGTTTTTAAAAATGAGCTGCAAAGATAGGGAAAACCCGATGAAATTCAAAGATTCCATCGGGTTGATTTATACTTTAAAAGGACTATAAAACAGCTAAAGGGTATTATTCCTTACTTTCTGCTTTACTTGTCTTATTCTTTTGTGATTTTTTCGGCTGGATCACAACCGTCATTCTTCTACCTTCCATCTTAGGAAGCGCTTCCGGACTGCCGTATTCCTCCAGTTCTTTTAGGAAGCGCAATAAGAGCAATTCTCCACGGTCCTTAAAAACAATAGTACGACCACGGAAGTGGACATAGGCTTTCACCTTTGCTCCGTCTTCAAGAAAACCTTTAGCGTGATTCAGTTTGAATTCAAAGTCATGGTCACCCGTATTGGGCCCAAAACGAATCTCTTTGACCACCGTCTTAACGGTTTTGGCTTTGAGTTCTTTATCCTTCTTTTTCTTCTGGTAGAGGAATTTTTTGTAGTCGATGATTCGACAAACAGGAGGATTAGCTTTAGGGGATATTTCAACTAAATCTAATTCTAATTTATCCGCCCATTCCAGGACTCTTCTGGTAGGGTATATTCCTGGTTCAACAGTTTTGCCAACAATTTCGCTGACATTATCAAGATTATCACCTACAAGACGAATTTCGGGTACTCTGATTTGCGTGTTAATGCGAAAAAAAATCTTGTCTTTTTGTTGATTATGATTTCTTCTTCTTGGATTTCTAGCCAATCGATTAATAGTTTAATTAAAAAAATAGATTTACTACGGTAAATATACAAAGAAAGTACATCCCTTGGTTCCGTAGAGATGTACTTTTTAAGATATTTTTGGTTATTACCAGTTTTTAACCAGTATAACTTACTTTTTAACGTCGGTATTGACCTTTTTAGCGAGAGAGATGACCAGGCCATCATTTTCCTCATTGATACTTGCTTCGAAGGCACTGCCTTCTTCCGGATTTTCATTAAGGATAAACTCTGCTAGCGGGTCTTCAATATAGCGTTGAATCGCCCGATGTAAGGGTCTTGCACCAAATTGAGGGTCAAATCCTTTTTCGGCAACAAATTTTTTCGCCTCAACAGTCAGGCTGAGTTTGAAACCCATGCCATCAAGACGTTTGTAAAGGTCACCTAAGGAGATGTCTATGATCTTAAATATATCTTCTTGATCTAAGCTATTAAAGATCACTACATCATCAATCCGGTTGAGAAACTCCGGAGAGAATGTCCTTTTCAAGGCATTTTGAATAACAGATTTGGAATGGTCTTCCTGAGCAGCTTGGCGAGATTGCGAAGCAAACCCAACACCTTGCCCAAAGTCCTTCAATTGCCGCACACCAATATTAGATGTCATGATGATCAGCGAATTCTTGAAGTCGACTTTACGTCCCAAGCCATCGGTTAATTGACCATCATCCAACACTTGTAACAAGATGTTGTAAACATCCGGGTGTGCTTTCTCAATCTCATCCAATAAGATTACTGAGTATGGTTTACGTCTGACTTTTTCTGTTAATTGACCACCTTCCTCATAACCAACGTAGCCCGGAGGCGCTCCGATTAATCGACTCACAGAGAATTTCTCCATGTACTCACTCATGTCAATACGGATCAAGGCATCTTCACTGTCGAAGATATATCGGGCTAAACATTTCGCTAACTCCGTTTTACCTACACCGGTAGGACCGAGGAAGATAAAGGAACCGATTGGTTTTGAAGGATCTTTCAAGCCAACGCGGTTACGCTGTATCGCTTTAGTAATTTTGATAATGGCATCATCCTGGCCAATGACTACACCTTTGAGGTCATTAGTCATTCCTACGAGTTTTTTACTTTCGCTTTGCGCGACTCTCTTCACAGGAATTCCTGTCATCATAGACACCACCTCAGCAATGTGCTCTTCTTCTACCGGATAACGTTTGGTTTTTGCTTCTTCTTCCCATTCTACTTTAGCAAACTCCAGTTGACGAACTAATTTGGACTCATCGTCACGTAAATCAGCCGCTTTTTCATATTGCTGATTCTTAACAGCTTGGTTCTTTTTCTCTTTCAGTTCTTCG
>CBDUIU010000346.1:0-5278 GCA_965367335.1 uncultured Saprospiraceae bacterium | reverse complement strand
GTCTTCTACCTGGTGAACAATCTCTACAAAGCGTGGATCTCTTTTGGTATTGCGTGACCGGTCGAATGGAAGATCAACTTTAACGTGTTCAACAAAACGAGAAGGCGCAGATTTGAGAATATAAATATCATCGCTTAGATATACTGCTTCGGAAATATCGTGGGTAACAAAGATAACAGTGAGTTGAAATTTATGCCATATTTCCAACAACAGATCCTGCATCTGCAGCCGGGTACTTACATCAAGTGCGCCAAAGGGTTCGTCCATCAGCAAAATATCTGAATTGGCAAGCAGACTACGCGCAATAGCCACGCGCTGCAACTGGCCTCCGGATAAGGTCGGATAGTAAGCATATTTATTTTCATGCCCGGCTAAACCAACCATTTCTATCATTTCCCTGGCTTTTTCTTCGCGCTCCTGCTTGCTCATCCCTTTAAATTGCAGGCCTAAAGCCACATTGTCTAACACAGTCATCCACGGCAAAGAGGAATACTGTTGAAACACCATACTTACACGATTCTTTTCTGTGACTTCCTCGCCCCGGATCAAAACTTTTCCGGCAGTAGGTTGCTGCAAACCAGCAATGTATCGAAGGATAGTAGATTTACCAGAGCCCGACATCCCCAGAATGCAGACAAATTGGCCCTGGGCCGGTTTGTCTTCTACCAAAAAATCTAATCCTTTGAGAATATAACTTTGGCCCCCATCATAGCTCTGATCAATGTCAATGAGGTGGATGATGTTTTTGAGTTCAGTATCTATAAAGTCCGGCATGGAAATAAGGTCAAGGTTCTAATGATAAAAACATTACTAATACTTCAATACATATAGTAGTTTAGCCAGAAGCTTTGGCTGCATTATATAATTTAAATTCACCGTAGAAAATCAACAACAAACAAGTGATCACCAATATCCATAAAAAAGAACTCATGGATGCCAGCGCGGGAATAAAAGCGGCCAATAATAAAAACAAAGTCAATGATCCTAACAAGATATGAATCCCAAATTGCACTTCTACTATTCCACCCAGTTTTCGGTTTTGATATTTATGCGGGAAAAGTCGTTTATCGATATAGGCGAAAATACGATCTTGCAAAAAGCCGACAATGATGATGACAAAAAGGATGGCAAATACTTTTTCAATTTGTCCTTGCCGTGCTTTTACATAAATCAAAGAACCAACCCCACCCTGTCTGTTTAAAAGCTCTGCAATAATGATATAGGTCCAGGAAATGGCCGTTAATACCCGAATATCATCCATTAGCTTTGACATTACCGACGGGATATAAACCGACCTGATGGTTTGCCAGTCAGTCGCTCCCAATGTAAACACTGTCCTGGTATAAACATTATTAACTTCATCGACTCGCTGAACCACGACTGGCAACAGGTAAACAATAATACCAAAAGCTAAAAAGGCGATTTTCATTTCATCATAAATCCCAAACCAGGTAATAAATAAGCCGGTCAAAGCCGTGAGTGGTAAAAAGCGCATGGCATCCACCGGCTTACTAAATAAGCCGCGAAAAAGAGGAAACAGTCCCAGCAGGAAGCCAATGGGTATGGATAGTAAAATCGCCCAGAGGTATCCCTGAAGGTTCAACCAAATTGATCGTAGCGTATTTGCAAACAGCTTATCCTCCTGAATAAGATCGGGCACGGAAGCAATAACGTCGCCAGGAGGTGGAAGTAAGGGATAGATCTTTTCAAATTCCGTTGCATTCGCATAAGCGGCAGAATCGACTCTAGCCAATGAATCCATGTTTACCCTGGTGGTTGAATCCAGGCTGGAAGGCAGTTCAGTATTATACCCTTCGATAATGGGTCGCTTCACGGAAAGGGTTTCTGCTAACCCCCACCAAAGCAGCAATAACAATATAAATCCGACTACTCCTAACAAGACACTTTGAGAACGGCCGAGTTCACCTTGTAGTTTAAATAAAGATTTTAGCATGGAAGAATGGGTCGTTGGAAGTGATACCTGAAATTAAAGAAGAGGTACTTATCCTCAAGCTAGCTGTAGACAAAACCAGCTTGAGGATAGGTACGACAGCGAAAGCTTATTCACCAACAAGTTTAAAGTCTGTACGGCGATTTTGGGCTTTCCCTTCACTGGTATTATTTGAAGCAATTGGGTTATTAGGACCATTACCGACAATGATAAAGCGATTGGGATCCATCCCATGTTCCTGAGCCAGGTAATTAGCTACCGATTGTGCCCTTTTCTTGCTCAGCGCAATATTACTGGCCACACTACCTACATTATCGGTATTGCCTTCGATACGGATCCTGGCATTACCAAAAGCTTTGGCAATTTCCACAAACTCTTTGTCAATAATATATTTGGCATTTTCATCCAGTCGGAATTCACCGCTACGGAAGTTAATACTGACTGGTTTAGTAGCAATCGCTGCTTTTTCTCGGTCTGCATCCGTGGCTTCGGTAAATTTCTTAACGCCTTCAGCTGCGTGTTCTGCTCCGGATAATTTACCTTCCGTTGCTTGTACAAATGCTGGAAATTGAACAGAGCGCCACCCCGGTGCCTCTTTTGCAAATCCTAATTGCTGATACTCGTTCGTCATTCGTCGGTAAAGGTCCTCCCCTTTTACACCTTTAAAGTTCGTGTTTAGCCCGAAGAAATTCATGTTATCACCATGATTGACCAGGCGAACATTATTGATCGCAGCAATCGCATCAGCCTGGGGAATACCAAGGCCTTCCGATAGGATTTTAGCAGCTTTCTCCTTATTGCCGGGGTTACTGTTGATCTCAGCAGCACCTCGCATCCAGCCTTCATACAATTTTTGCAATTTATCTCTATTCGCATTTACATAACTCTTTTTCGCAAAAAAGAAGTCTGCAATAATATTAGACGCATTTCTGGTGCTCTCTAAAACCCGGGATCCATTCACAGCCCGCAAACAAGCTTCATCGTCAGGGCTCCAGACGACCGCCGCGTCGACACTCTGGCTTTTAAAAGCCGCAGCTGCGTCAATTGCATTTGATTGAGCGACAATTTCAACATCGTTGATAGACAAGTTACCGGCCTCCAATAGATAAAGTAGGAAAGAGTGAGAAGGAGTTAATTCCGCTACGGCAATTTTCTTTCCTCTCAGATCCGCTACCGAGTTGATCCCTCTTCGAGCTACGATGGCATCTCCTCCTCTGGACCAATCCGCTTGCCAAAGTACCACGGGATCATATGCTTTCAAGCCGTCTGCAATGGTTGGAAAGGCATCAATGGTATACCAGTGTAAATCAATGTCACCCTTTTTCCAGGCATTTAGTGATGCATCGACATCGTCATTCAGGACGAACTCTACGTCAATCCCGTATTCTTTCTTGTATCTAGACCGGGCGTTGGCCTGGAAGCCTTCGTTGAAATATTGCCCACCAACATAACCACCCCAGGTGACGACACCAATGCGGATCGCGTCCTTATTTGTACGTCCGGTGGTAGAACCGGATGTGGCAGGATCTGTTGAGCTGCTCGGAATTTCAATATCAGCCTGTTCTTGCAGTTGTTTTCCCATCTCGGTCTCTGTCAGCAGATATCGTCCGAGAAAAACAATAACTGCTACAATGAGCAGTGTAATTAGGAACTTAGAAAAGGTAGTTAATCTTTTTGCCATTGCGTTAGTTGTTGGTTTGTTTTTTATTCGAAGAAACTATCATATTGATTTGAATGCGGTTCCTCGCGTACCCGCTCTTTTACGGGTTGGTTCAGATCCAGGACCTCTCCATCATCATTAGCTTGATCGATAATGTTATTTTTTTCAGATCCCAGAATGAGGGAAACACCTTCCTTTTCCCACTTTTCTAACATTTCAAGCCCTTTTTCTTCAAAAACGCCATTCTGTAAATCAATTGAATCCATAAAGGAGGAAGACATATCCATGAAACGCTCCATTTCTCCCACTTTTTGACTCACATCATCAGCCACCGCCTCCAAAGCCATATCAAACATTAGCCGTTGATCTTTGTTGCCGGAGATAATGTTCATGGCAGAACTCATCGCAGAATGGCTGGCATGAATCGCCTTGCGTTCTTGTTCTTTGACTTCCACCTGATCCTTAATATCTTCCATGAGAATTTCGGAATTCTCATACATTTTAGTCAGCACCCGGTACATGATCTCCATCTTTTTGTACAAGTCCTCCAACCGCATATTAGATTCTTTCAATCGGCCGGCCTTACGAGACTTTAGGATCATCATGCTTCTCTTATCTTTCTCTTTTGCCTTACTAGCCAGGCTTAAGTTGGAAGCAATCTGTTTTTTATTATTGTGAATGGTTTCCTGCAGTTTGTGCATCTGTCCGCGTAATTGACTGATCTGCTTGTTCATCTTACGCAAGTTTCCTTTTAACTCGTCAACGTATGATTTGAGGATGCCAATAGGATCAATCTGCACAAAGAGTCCGGTCACTGAACGCATTAAGCTTTTATACATGTACCAAACCAGGTTACGCATCTTAGGGTCAAGTACCATATATACAATGGCGGCCAATACCAGCAACATACCACTAAGGGCCAGAATATTCTTTGTAGCCGCAAGCAGCAGTGGCAAAGCTAAATATGCTAAATAACCACCGCCAATCAATAGGCCACCACCTACAATCGCACCAGTCACCCCCTCGGGTCTTTGCCAAAAATTTTTCGGTTTAAATTCATTCATCTTTCTCTACTACGCTATTTGTGTTTCAATAAAAAAGGATACCATCTGAAAAAAGCAGTATACGCCTTATTTAAGATAGCGTTCCATGTTTTCGATATCTTTTTGGATTTGTCCGACCAATGATTGATAAGACGCAAAAAAATCATTTTTTGTACCCACCACCTTATCATGTGCCTCTGTCAATTCTTTTTCAATCTGTTGATGCCGTTGCTGAGCCTGTTGGATTTCTTGCTTTAGTTGCTCGATCATCCGCGTTTTCTCTTTAATCGTAGCCTCCAGCTGTTTCAGGGTATCTTGTCGATCCCCGATTTGCTTTTCCTGCTGATTTTCAACGGCCTGTTGAAATATATTCTTTTCACCTTCCAGTACCTTGGCGTAAAACTTTGCAGACTGGACCAACTTAGCCGGTGTGATGCCCATGGTCGAGGCCATTGCAAACGCAGATTTAAACCGGGTCGCTTCATCCATTGGCATTTTAGCGAGGTTTTGAAGCGATTGTTTGAATTCCAGATAATCAAAGCCCTCCTGATTGTTTTTTTCCATAGCACCAAAAAGAATATTGGTGAATTTAGAAGTGACTTTGCCGGTACCAGAAGGTCTTGC
>CBDUIU010000345.1:0-5280 GCA_965367335.1 uncultured Saprospiraceae bacterium | reverse complement strand
CAAATAAATGCTGGCGAATGGCAGAGGCTCACCATTCTGATCAGTAATGGTACCCCGGAGCTGGGCCTGTGATAATGGAATAAGACAAACCAGACAAAACAATAATAACAAAGGTTGTTTCATGCGTTGGGGAAAATTTTATCGGATACGATGCTTTCTAGGGCGAAAGATAGGAATTGAAGGGGAAAGCGTTGGGTGGCTGAGCTATTTTAACGCAATATTTAGATAAAGCGGGAGCTATGTCAGATAAACTGTAGCATGCAACCGATTCCTGGCTACTTAATACTAAAGCAAACATGAAAACAATAAGATAGTGGGACCATCTATTTTTCATGTGGGTAAAACAAGGAAGGGAAGATTAGATCTTAGATACTAAATGAAATGGTTTACTTTTTTCTGGCTACGGTAAATACCCTGGACACATTGAAGCCAAAATGGATATCTCCATCCGCCCAGTTACCAACGGTCTCATTGATATAGCCTTTTTCGATCATAGAGGTGGAGTTCGTAAAATGCAGTTGAAAAACGTGACCGCCAGTCTCGATATCAAAGCCGATGGAAAGCGAATTCCGGTATCCATCCGCCAATTGATCAGGTAAGACATAGATGTACTCCGCATTGATGGCCAATCGTTTGGTCAGCTTCTGCCGGGCAGCAACAGCAATGGAATAGACATCATTTGATTCCGTGTTGGTTCTTACCATATTGCGGTGTACGACCGTTGGAGAGACCTGCAAAGACAGTGCTTCGCTGAATTTCCGGCCAAGAATAAGTTGATAGGTATAATAAAGGCGGGAGCTAAAATAATTTTCCCGGTCGGGGTTCTGAAAAGGCAGGGTCTTAATCGCTGTACTTGCCAACAGGCTAAGGGTGATCGGCATTTTTTTAGCCCCTGTACTTTGCCAGAGCAATTTGTATTTGAGGAAGCCATCGTAAGTCTTCTCAAAACTACTTCTACCAAAGCCTACCGTGAGTCGATCCGTTATCCCGTAATCCGCACCTATCCGAATGGTCGCGGCATCCAGGCCGAATAGCTCACTGACCCCGCCGTTAATAAAACCAAAGCGGTGACTGATCTTTACATCCAATACCCCGGCGGAGGTACTTTCCAGAGAATGCAAATTGATGACCCGGTTAGTCTTAAATGAGGCTTTGATATAATTAATTTCCGTATTTGGTGCTTCCTCATCGCCCAAGAGAGATAGCAAATCCTCTTGAGCGACAAGAAAGGCTGAAAAAAACCCCAAAAAAACGCTTATTATGTACCTTAAAAAAAACTGGTTATACATTTGGCTAAAATTAATGACCGTAACTTAGTTCTTTATAAATCCTAAAATATCAGGCAATTCAACCTTAAGTGCCTAAGGGTTTCCAACTAGATTGATTAGTGACGTTTAGCTCTTTTTCTTAAGCGGTTGATAATCGCAGGACACATCAATTCTGACCTTTTTTGCAATATTGTCACGCACAACTCCTGGGATTTCAATCTTATAATCTGCAACAGCAATTTCAAAACTTGAACTTGCTTTTAACTGCTCGCCGGCAATACTGATTTCGCCGTCTGCCTCAATGGTTTTTGTTTCACCGTGGATGGTTAGTTCTCCACTAACTTTTACCGGATAGGTCCCATCCTTGGAGAAATCTACTGCATCCAGATTATCTATTTTACCTTTAAAAGTCCCTTTCGGGTACTTATCGCTTTCCAGGTAATTTTCATTAAAATGTTCTTGCATTAAGGCTTTCTCAAATTGAAAAGCTTTGATCAATATGGCAAATTCCATCCGGCCGCTTTCCGCATCAATTACACTTGTAGCACTATTGTTATTTGCTTCAATTTTTTCCATTGGCGCATCAGAATAAAAGGAAACTTTTCCTTCCCGGGTAAAATATTTCTGTGCCATAACGGGACCAAGCCCCATCAAAATTAATAAGCCGGTGAGCATTAGATTCTTACGATTCATGTTAATAAGTTTTTGGAAAATCACAGGCGTATCTTCCTGTTATTTATTGATTAAAATTTGTTTACTTAACTTTTTTAAACTTTCACACATCTGACCAGCACCACGTCCATCAGCATTCCGGTGCAAATTCCCCTCAGGATTACTTCCTCTCCTTCTTTAAACCCCAATTCTCCGTGTTCACTGAATTTATCCATCTGGCAGATCACACCGAACATATCACTTCCGCCATCCAGGGTCAGGCTTGGTAGGCCATCGTCAGTTTTGGAAACGGAGATAACTTTTCCGGTGACTTCCACTACCTTGTCAAGGTATTTGGCATTAGCTGCCGATTCATCTGCTGCAAACGCTTCGAATAAAGTAGCCGCTGGCATGTGATAATCTGCTTTTGCACCTTGTATATCCTGGTGGGGTTTATTATACATATAGACGCCCACGGTTGAACCTAACAATAAACAGGCAAGTCCGATTAGCACTATTTTTTTCATGATTAATGGTTTAAATGATTTTGTAGATGCGATAAGGCAAACCTTAATTAATTATTCGGTGCCCCGGCATTCACCCAAGCTTCAATCTTTTCAATATTACACTCCAATAATTGGGGCGCATTTTGTGGCATGGGAGAAAAGCCGGATTGATGTTTGATTGCTCCCAGGAACTGACCATTGTCGACAAATCTTTTTAAGTTGGCATATCCTTCCAGGGTGATATTTCCAAAATTAGCAGCGGCCTCATGACATACATAACAATTACGTTGCAGCAATGGCAGTACTGTGGAAGTATACGTCACATTGGAAGTATCACATTCTAGGGTAGGATATAGATCTTCTTCAGAGTCATAGTAGCAAGAAGTAAACAGGGCCAGCACAGTTACCCATACAAGCAGGTAAGTTGGTAATACTGTTCTTTTCATGGTCATTAGTTATTCGGTGCCCCGGCATCAATCCAGGATTTAAATTGATCAATTGTACAGTCGGGTAGTTTATTGCCTCCCTGAGGCATCCTTTGAAATCCATTTTGCCAGGAGATAGCACCATATAGCCTTCCGTTAAGTGCTACGGTTTGCACCTCGGCATGTGTGGTTAAGGCAATTCCTCCCGAAGGAGCTGTACCGGAATGACAACCTTTGCAAAAATTCGTAATGACGGGTAAAACCTGTTGCGCATAACTCACATTATTCGTTTCACAACTAGCAGCAGGCTGGCAATCCAAGTCTTTCGCACCTTGCAGAATCCACTTGGAGATCAATTGGATTTGATCAGCGGTTAGTCGGGCAGCCGGAGGTCGCGGCATGCGTTTATCTTCCCTGGTTTCAACCAATACCTCATACAATTTACTACCATCCAGGTCATAAGCTTCGACATCGGCCGTTTCGATCGTAGACTCATAACTTTCCAGGATTACCCCGTCCTCTGCCGATGCTGCATTATGGCAGCCGGAAAAAGCACAGTTGGAGCGAAGCAATGGTAAAACATCCCGGTCAAAGTAAACGATATCAGGATCGCAAATGTCCGTTGTATCTGTCATCATGGTATCAACAGGCATCGTGTCTATCGGCATAGTATCAATGACCATTGTATCATCATCAGGTAGGGGCTCAAATGGTTCATGGGTACAAGCATGAATACCAATAAGGACCAAACTACATATCACAAGAGCCTGAAATACTTTTAAAGCACGCTGCATTTTTTTAATTCTTTTCTTTGAAACAAAAATAGAAGCAAATGAGCAGGGTATAAAAAAAAGTTTGCCCAATGAGAAAAAACACCTCCTGAGTCAGTTATTTACCAGCTGAACCGGTTTTGAGGCATTATTGGGCTGCGCAGGGTTCATCATACTGTACTTTCGCTCCAGTTGAGCAGCTGCATCGACCCTGAGTGCCCCATTGACAACGATTTCTTCTCCAATTTCCAGCCCCCCTTCTATTAAATAATGTTCTTCCAGGGCCGGCCCTAAGGTCACTTCTCTCCATTCAAAAACGGGTGCTTCGTAGTTTGGATCTTTGACATAAACCAATGATTTTTTTCCGGTCCAAAGAATAGCGGTACGGGGAACGAGAAGGTCTTGATTAGCCCGGGCAGGTATTGTCAAAGTTCCCGTAGCTAACATCCCTGGTTTTAGCTGCCCACGTGGGTTAGCAATGGTCAACCTGACCAATACCCGATGTGTACTGGGATCTATTTCCGGGTAGATCTTACTGATTTTCCCGGAAAATTGCTTGCCTGGATAGGCTGGAACAGCAAAGGCAATCTCTTGGCCATTACTGATCCTTCCCAACTCTTTTTCATGGATTTCAAATAAGCCCCATAAGGTACTAAGATCTGCAATTTTATATAGGGTGGTCGGAGCACCCATATGGGTATTCACCGCGTACTCCCCTTCGTTGACCATCATTTCCAGCACAGTTCCGGTAAAATCCGAATAGATATCCACCGCTTTTTGGTAGCGACCGCTTTTAAGGTCTAAGCTGTTCAGTTGATCGGTCGTCACTTTCCAGCTCTTTATATTATTGACCGCGGAACGCAAAACCCCGCCTGATTTTTTACTGTATTCAAAAGCTTCTACTACGGCAATCAGTTCCTTGGAATACACCAAGCCAATCGGGTCGCCTTTTTTCACAAAAGCGCCGACTTTATTCACGTATAACTTATCGATTCTCCCGGGCAAATGTGCAATCTGATGATAGACCCTGGCTTCATCGGGTACAATTTCGCCATCAACGTGGATCGTCTGCGCTTGCTGCCCTGCCGGCTTCACCACTTCCGTTCTCACCTGGGCCAATTGCATCGCCGCCTTGGTCATGCTGATCCGCAATGATTGTTGATACGCATTGCGAACACTCGTACTCAGAGACATTCCACAGAAGGGACATTTCCCCTTTTCCTTGTTTTGTACCTGTGGATGCATAGCACAAGCATAGACTATGGTGCGAAGAGAGTCCGCGCAATTCGCCAGATCGGTTTGCAACTTATCGGAAAGCGTCGGTTCTGTATTTTTTTGTTGAAAAAAACGTCCGGCAAACAAGCCTGTTAACAAACAAATTACAGCGATAAAAATAGTTGACTTTTGCATAACATCTTCTTTTTAATAAATCATTAAACCTGGATAAGTGCTTGGACAAAATAAATCACTTATAAACTTGAGCGGCTTTTCACCTTATACTGCGTTAAAAAGCCTCACCGTAACTAAGGTTATGCCTACGTTTTTTGCCTTGTCTAAGATAAAAATCCATCTCAATTTTATGGTAACCTATTTTTGTCCAAGCACTTACTTGACTTAATTTAATCCTTCCTTTTCAACTGCAAGTAGTTGTTTACTATAA
>CBDUIU010000344.1:0-5304 GCA_965367335.1 uncultured Saprospiraceae bacterium | reverse complement strand
ATTTGAAGTACTCCTCTATCCTGCAATGTTTAACGCTGATTTTGATACCGCCGGAAAAGGTAGAAACATCCTTGGTATGGTCGGAAACGGTTACATGGAGGGTAAGATGATCCTTTCCAAACCAGCCCTACATTTGGGTTTCGACAATAGTTCGGATAAAAAGAATACGGCTATTCATGAGTTCATTCATCTGATTGACAAAGCCGATGGCGCAATAGACGGTGTTCCATCTTTATTGTTAGAACGACCCTATGTCATCCCCTGGCTAGACTTAATGAACCAAAAAGTTGAAGAGATTTACGAACGAAAATCGGATATCAATCCCTACGGTGGCACCAATCGACAAGAGTTTTTCGCCGTGGTGAGTGAATATTTTTTTGAACGACCGAGGCTATTGAAAAAGAAACATCCGGAGTTGTATAAAATGCTGGAAGAGGTATTTGATGGAAAATAAAACAAAGAAAATGTATTCGTTTGAAATTGATTTTTGGGATCACTTAGCCCTTCGTGTAAAAGATCTGGAGATTGCTACAACTTGGTATAAGCAAGTATTAGGACTGAAAAGATACCGAACTCCGGAATGGGGAGCATACCCTGGCCGTGGAAGAACGTACGTTTTATGGAAAAGAATAACAGTCTACTTTAAACCTGTATCCTATTAGAAAAGCTTAGCTTGCACAAAAATTATTTAGTATGACACTACGTTTTATTTTCTTATTTCTTTTAATTTTCATCACTAATTTAACAACATACGCTCAAGACCAACAACAGCGTCTTAGCGAAATAGATATTCAACACTATCGCTTCCAGTTACAAATCAGTGATGAATCCGATGTAATCTATGGGAAGGCAACAGTGCGCATCCGATTCCTGAAATCGGTGAATTCCTTTACCCTGGATTTAGTGGCGAAATCCAAGGGAAAAAGTACCGGGATGGAAGTCCGCCAGATACGGACTGATCAAAAGGACCTTGTCTTTACTCAGCAAGGAGGTGAACTGAACATCCAGCTAAATACGCCGACACAAGCAGGTGAAACCCGCAGTTTTACTATCCTTTACGCGGGAATTCCCGCTGACGGTCTCATTATCGCCAAAAACAAATATGGTGATCGTACTTTTTTCGGAGACAATTGGCCTAACCGTGCTCACCATTGGCTGCCAACGGTGGATCACCCTGCTGACAAAGCAACGGTAGAGTTTATCGTCACCGCACCGAATCATTATCAAGTCATTGCTAACGGATTACAAATCGAAGAAACCAATGTAACTGACTCCTTAAAAGTAACGCATTGGAAAACCGACGCCCCCATACCAACGAAGGTCATGGTGATTGGCGCGGCGCGATTTGCCGTTCAATTTGCCGGCGAAGTTCAGGGCATTCCCATCACCAGCTGGGTTTACCCGCAGGATCGGGATGCCGGCTTTGATGATTATCGTATTGCCGTTGATATTTTTGATTTTTTCATGAAAAAATTAGGCAGTTATCCTTTTCAAAAACTAGCTAATGTACAATCCAAAACCCGTTACGGGGGCATGGAGAATGCAGGGAATATTTTCTATTCTGAGAACTCTGTTAATGGGAAAAAAGACCAGGAAAAACTCATTGCACATGAGATAGCACACCAGTGGTTTGGCAACTCTGCTTCAGAAGCCAATTGGCATCACGTATGGCTTAGTGAAGGCTTTGCCACCTACCTAACTGACTTGTACCTGGAAGAAATGCGTGGCCGCGATTCTTTTGTTAATAATTTAAAAAGAGAACGGCAAAAGGTAATACGTTTCACTAAACAGCACCCGGCGCCGATCATCGACACTTCCATTACAAATTATAATCGTTTACTGAATGCGAATTCCTACCAAAAGGGTGCCTGGGTTTTACATATGTTGAGGCGGGAGGTTGGAGATGCCAGTTTCTGGAAGGGCATTCGGGCTTACTATCAGCAGTATCGGTTATCTAACGCATTAAGCGGAGATTTTCAACAGGTAATGGAAAAAGTCTCAGGAAAGTCGTTGGACACTTTTTTCCAACAATGGTTATACAGAGCAGGTCATCCGGTTTTACGCGTCAGCTGGGAAAGGGTAGCAAAGCAAAAGATAAAAGTAGCAATAACACAGGTACAACAAGTGCCATTTGTTTTTCCGTTAGAAGTAGCGTTAGTGGGAAAAAACGGAGAACGGAAGCAGCAAACAATACAGGTCAATGCTAAGGAACATAGCATCATAATTAAAATGAAAGGGGCTATTGACAGCTTGATTTTAGATCCGGCGTGCAGGGTATTATATGAGGAAGTGAAATGAGTTTAAAGTCAACATTCCCAGGTTTTTTTTGTTGACGTAATTATTTGAGAAAAAATATAAATTCAATGAACAAAACTTCCAAGCTAAAATCCATTCTCCAACAAACACTTTTAGCCCAACTTGACCTAAAAATCACGGCAGCAGAACAAGCTATCCTATCCGCCAAAGAATCCAGAGATAGTAATACCAAAAGCAGCGCGGGTGACAAATACGAAACCGGTAGGGCCATGATGCAACAGGAGCTGGACAAGCTGGAACACCAGCTGGATCAGACCTTATTGCTTAAACAGGAGTTGTCACAAATCGCTTTGGGGAAAAGCTATGAACAAGTGGAGCAAGGAAGTTTGGTGTTTACCAATCAGGGTATTTATTTTATTGTTTTTGGCTATGGAAAATTAAAACTAGGTGAGGAAGTCTATTATGTGATTTCAATGGCTTCTCCGATTGGGCAGGTGTTGCGCGGAAAACGGTCTGGTGAAGCAGTTGAATTTCAAGGACGAAGGGTTGTGATCAGCCGTATCTATTGAAGATGTCTATTTTGAGGAAAAACAGAATTGGGAATTTTTACTTGATCAAATTAAATAAAATTAGCTATGTCTTATCCTTGGTTATACCTGATTCCCACTCTTTTTATCGGTTTTATTTTCCCTGCCTATGCCATCCTCACGGCGAAGAAAACGAGAACCCTGTTGCTTGAAAATCCAGCGTTGAAATTAGCTGCCTACAAATCAACAATGATCTTACAGATCATTCTACTTATGTTGATTGCTATAGCTATGTTTTTCAATGCTGATCCTATTAACCAAATAGGCATTGCTTTCTTTCGCCAACCCCTGTTAGTTACAGCCTTACTGATCAGTGGTTTACTCTGTTTCTGGATTATTCGTCAACGAAAAATTGATGCAACGGAAGTTGGTCGGCTAAATGAAAAGAACAAAGATGTGCTCTACCTCCTACCGACGACTAAAACAGAATATCAATGGGCTATTTTACTCTCCTTTTTCGTAGGCATTTCGGAAGAAATCTTATTCAGGGGATTTCTTTTTTGGCAAATACACCTATACCTCCCTTTAATTCCAGCTATCCTTTTAACTAATTTGATCTTTGCGCTCAGCCATTTTTCCACTAAAATGAAGAATATGGTCTTTGCCTTTCTATTTGGTGTGTTATGGTCAATCACCTATTATTTAACAGACTCACTCTGGCTTGCCATGTTAATCCACGTTGTCGTTGATGTGTATTCGATGACCGAGGCGTACAAAGTCACGCAATTATCCAGAGATTAGTAGAAAAAACAGTTAAAACATCGCTTTTCCCCTTCACTATCACATCATCATGCGATTGTCTACCCCTTTATTTAGCCCTAATTTCACCTAAACTTCAAAAACCGTTAACACGATCATTTCGACCGCTGGGAAAGTGAATCCACTTATTGGGAGAATAGGGCTTTGCATAATAGCCTAAATTTGATATATTAAGTTGTTAAGACACCCATTCATTTTACTTGATAGGAGCTTGTACTAAAAGAAATATTACTTTCATGTATTGCTGCTACGGCTACGCCGCAACTACCGCCAAGGAACCCAATGTTAATCCTTCCAGGTAGTATGCCTATCCTAACAGCATTCGAGATTACATGAAATAAATAGATCTGTTTAACTGGGCTCCTAAATAGGAAATGAGACCTTAAATTTTTTGACTAGTATAACCCCCTTAAAAAATGAACTTACGCTCACCTTACAAACATGGTAATGGCTGTTCGCTGCTACCTACTGCAACCCATCCGTATTTTTTATGCCAATCCTTACCTTATTTTCCTGCTAAGACTCTGCTGACCATTCTATTTACCAGTCTACTGATTAGCTTAAATGCCAGGACTTATACTACCACCGGCTTAAGTAATGACTGGTTAAATGCTGCTGCCTGGACTTGTAGCGGCGGCGGCTGCAATAACAATCCAATCCCGGATTTCACCCTAAACAATACAGACCTCATTATTGAACATTTGATCCAATATACCGGAAACAGCCCTGTGCGTGTACGTGGTAATAGTTCTATTATCATTCGGAATGGCGGGGCAATAGAACTTAGTTCTAATCTGAACCTGGACGCCGGAGGGACAATCGATATCATTGATGGAAAACTGGATGTCGGGCCTGGCGTTTTTAATTGTGATGGAATCATTAACGTTACCAATGGGTTTGTGCAAAAAGATGGCAATTACATCAATAGTGGCACCATAACACTAAATAATGCCTGCATCGAATTAGTAGATGGAAATTTTAACAATAACGGTACAATTCAAGGTGTCGGAACTGTCAAAACCCTCAGTGGTAACATCAACAATAATGGTTCTTGGCCCAACACCGGAATTGAGTATTGTGCCAGTGGAAACACCAGTAATGTCCCCGGAACGGAAGATTGTGCGGCGGTAGCTGCTTTTTGTACTTGTATTGTTAATAATTGCGATATTTTACCCGGCTATGATCCCACCACTAAGGTTAACGAATTAATTGGATCGGAATTAACATCTTTAGCTGCCAACTATGACCCTAATAATCCTCCCAACGATGCAATTTTTAATATTCAGTCGGATTCGGTGTTGATCGAAATAATTGTACTTGCCGGACAACGGTCTCAAGTAGAGCAATTACTTCTGAACACTTTCAACATTGGCACCAACCTCTACATTGACAATGGAACAAATGATCTGATGATCACGGTACGCTTCCCCATCAATGGACTTGCTCAACTCAATCAGGAGACCAATATTATTAACTACGTTCGGCCCGCATTCCCGGCCATCTTCAATACCGGCTTCATTAATAGTCAAGGCGATATCGCTCAAGGCTCCTTCCTGGTTCGGGATGGCTTTGATTTGAGTGGCTCGGGAATTAGAATCTGTGTACTATCAGATAGTTACGGAACGAATGGTGCAGGAGTAAACGGCGACACACTTAATCAGGATTTACCTAGTGGGGCTAATGCGGTAACTGTTGTCCAGGA
>CBDUIU010000343.1:0-5306 GCA_965367335.1 uncultured Saprospiraceae bacterium | reverse complement strand
AGTGATTAACACAGGAGCTTTGGGCGTGTTGTCCTTGGGATTTGCAGAGTACCTCGGCTATTTTATACCAGGGCTGAGCCAATCGACACAAATTTACATCGCCATAGGGACGTTGTTTGGGTTGACTTTAATTAATATTGTGGGAGTAGAAGTGAGCCAGGGTTTGGCCAAGTTATTCTCCGGGTTGAAACTAGCTGCCATCGCTGCGATTGTGCTGGTTGGCTTACTGTATTTTGATACAGAGCGTGTCAGCTTTACGCCGCTATCGGCTTTGCCGACGGAGGTTTCGTTGATTTCCGCTTTGTTGACTGCCCTGGTTGGCGTATTTTTCTCGTTTGGGGGTTGGCACCATGCAACTTACCTGGCCGGCGAAGCGATCAATGCCCAGCGAACGGTACCCAGGGCGATGGTCATCGGAGTACTCATCGTTACGTTTACCTATATCCTGGTAAATGTAGGTTACATGTTATTGTTGAACCTTCCAGAGATTGCAGGAGCTAATCGCGTTGCCGGGGAGGCCATTGGACAAGTCTTCGCAAATGGAGGTAAAATGGTGGCGATTGCCATTGCCATTTCTATTTTTGGCACCATCAGTATTTATACAATGTCAGCTCCACGAATCTATTTCGCCATGGCAAATGATGGTCTGTTTTTCCCAAAACTGGCAACCATTCACCCTATTTATAAAACGCCCCATTGGGCGATGCTCTTTCAGGCATTTTGGGCTGCTGTGCTCATTATCTTCTGGGAAACATTTCATGACCTGATCACCTATGTTACCGTTGTGGATATTGCCTTTATGACAATGGCCGCATTGAGTGTATTTGTTTTTCGGATAAAAATCCCAGCCCAGGTAAGACCATATCGAGTGATAGCTTATCCATTTGTTCCTTTGGTCTTTATTATCATTTCAGGAGCCTTTGTGGTTAATACATTGTTTACGGAAACGTATCAAGCCATGATGGGCTTTGGGGTTTTATTGGCTGGCGTTCCGGTGTATTATTATTTTCGGTAAAATCCGGAACAGTTTAGGCAAAAAAAAACCGGGTCGTGCTTTTAGGGCACCACCCGGGAGGGTAAAAAAAAGAGTGCCCTCATAGGGCACTCTTGGGATGATTTCTTGCCACTGGTGAATTTAATTTCAGCAGTAAGCTATATATAGGGGATTGTAGTGTCTGGGGGGAGGTCCCGATAAATATCTATCGGGAAGGGAGTTGAGGGTACCTGGGGAGACTTAGCGCAAATCAAAGCTATTTAAATATTGCTCCTGAGTCACGCTGTTCATAGTGAGGTCTACATCAACCGTACAATTTTCGTAACGTAGCTGATAGATCGTCCGGATAATACCTGCCTCAATTTCTTCCATTCGTTCTACGACTTCTTCCAGAAGTTTACCTGTTTCTGTCTTGACCTGGCAGAGCATGTTCTTTACTGTATTAAGCACGCCAGTCTGCGGGTTCTTTTGATTAATCAAATCAATCGCTAGGTCTAGTTTTAAGTGGCGCTTGTTCATAATGTAGGGATTTATACCGATTATCTCGGGGGTGTACTATGTTGTTCATGTTAATTGACTATAAAACCTATTAATAGTTGCTTCTGTTGTCTGGGAAATGCTAAAGATTCGTTAAAAGATCGTTTTTAAGGCTTTTTGAGTAGCCTTTTTATCCCTCCTCTACGATTTATACTTTCCCGTTCACATACAGCCGTGAGACGGTCGGATGTTTCGCTCCGCCAGCATCTTCCAAGGTGATATTAAGCGATTCGGCAGCCACCATAAACGGAATTTCCAAGGGAGTCCCAGGTGCATGTTTGAGTACGCCCATATCAACCATCTCTCCTTCAATATCCGCCCATAGCTGATAGGTTTTACCTTCGGGAGGCGGAGGTAAATCAACACTATTAAGCAGGGCAGCTTTTTGCGCTGGATTCCAATACACGACCACCAGCGATTTGGGAGCCAGGGCCGATCCGCGCAAATGGATATGACGCGTATTTTCGTCTTTTAGGAGTGCATAATTTTTTTGAAGTTGCTCCTGGTCGAGTTGTTGACTTTCACAGGCTGTTTTAAAGGCGTCGAAATCCTGTTGAATGCTTGCTAGTTCTTGTTGGCTATTTCTATTTTCCTGAAAAAACCAAAAGGTGGAAAAGACTAGCGCAACAGCCGCGGCTAGTGATAACCAAGGCCAAACAGGGCTGGCTGGCGCTGTAGCAGTATTCCAATTTGCCGGAGGTGGTGGATCAATAGTCTCAATGTGTTTGAGGACTTTTTGTTTTAGATCGGCAGGCGGATCAATGGCGTAAGCGGTAGCATACTTATCTAAACCACTACGGAGCTCATTGATGTATTGCTGGATCTCTTTGTCCTGCGCTGCCAATTGCTCCACTAGCTGAGTCTCCTTAAGATCAGTGAGTCCGAGAACATATTGTTCAATTAGACCTGTGTTGATAATTTCCTGTTTATTCATGAAGGACTATTCTAACCAAAATTATTAAACCAATACAATCCAAATAATATTATACTTAAAAATTGGTCGACATTAAAGACTTTACGTAACTCCCGCAGAGCGATCCGCAATCTTGTCTTGACGGTTCCTAAAGGAATATCCAGTTCTTCCTGAATTTCACTTTGCGTATAACCATGGAAGTAGGCTAATTCAATGATCTGCCGATATTTTTCATCCAGCTTTTCCACGATTTCACGGACACCTATATGATTGGGGTTTAGGGAACCTGTAGCAGCTATATGGATAGGTACGTTATTTTCCAGCGATTGGATTTTACCTCCACCACGACTTTTCTTTTTACGCAACTGATCGATAGCTGTATTTCGAGTAATGTTGAGCATCCAGGTAAAAAGTGTGCCCTTAGACTGCTCGTACTGATCACCTTTATTCCAAATTTTCACAAAAGCTTCCTGTATCACATCCTCTGCAATTTTCTCATCTATAACTATTCGCAAAACGATACCATACAAAGTAGAGGCGTAGCGATCATATAGGATCTCAATTACACCTTTGTCGTTTTGCTGAAGTAAATTTATAATATGACTGTCTTCTGGTTTCACAAACTGCGGATTTTCCAGTGTGATTGTAACATGAAGGTGAGGTAAATGTTTAAGCGTCGTTAAATATAATCATTTTGATCTTTTCATTAGCTATACATTTTTCGGGAAAAACTTTTTTTAAAAAAATCAATTCTTCAAGATCCAATCGTAAACTTCATCCGTAGGTATGTCGAAATTTAATTTTATAAAATATTTTTTGTCATTTAAAAACCTATTAAAAATCATGAAGAAATTATTGTTATTAACCCTATTTGCTGCATTCAGTTTTTTTACCGTTAACGCCCAATGCAGTAGCAGTAAAGCAAAGGCCATGAAAACTTCGTATCATGAAAATCCAGACGTGGTGGATATAGCCTTAAAATCACAAGATCACACTACCTTAGTCGCGGCTGTTAAAGCTGCAGGGTTAGTTGAAACCTTGAAAGGGGATGGCCCTTTTACGATTTTTGCCCCCACCAATGCAGCCTGTGAAGCCTTACCTGAAGGAACTGTGAGTACATTGTTAAAGCCTGAGAATAAATCAACGCTAACGAAGGTGTTGACTTATCATGTGATCCCTGGGAAGCTAGACTCTAAAGCTGTAGTTAATGCTATCAAGCAGGGAGGTGGAACAGCAACAGTAACTGCGGTTAGTGGTGGAACCTTGATTGCGATGATTAAAGAGGGAGAAGTATACTTAAAAGATGAGAAAGGTCGTATGGCAAAAATAACTGCTGTAGACCTTGAAGGATCAAACGGTGTAATTCACGTCATTGATACGGTTGTATTACCGGAATAAGTTAATTGTAGTTCGTAAATTTAGCTTTGAGAAAGAACCTTTTAGAAACCCTGGTCACATGGCCAGGGTTTCTTATTTAGGGCTATTAACAGTCTAGATCTGCCATTCTTTTGAATTTTCTATTGTTTTGATGCTTTTTATTAGATGAACCCATGCACAATTTGAAAACTTTACATGGAATGTAGCTAAAATTTAAACTCCCTTAACTATCTTTGGTTTATTCGAGAATCTCTCTAAAAGTTAATTTTATGCGTAACAAAATTTTACAAATTTTATTAGTGATTTGTGGGCTAGGATTGACTAGTTCTTTACAAGCACAAGTTACAACATCTGCTATAGACGGATTGGTAACGGATGCCTCTGGTGAGCCATTAATTGGCGCCACCATTCAGGCAACCCATAACCCTACCGGTACCATCTATGGGACAACTACACGTATCGACGGTCGCTATGACCTCCCGAATTTAAGGATTGGAGGACCCTACACAATTGCAGTAAGTTATGTCGGGTATCAAACGACTACACAGGAAGGCTACTATCTGAAATTAGGCGAGAAACTACCTGTTAATGTGCAATTGTCTGAAGATGCCACCAACCTGGATGAGGTGATTGTAACCGCTGTAGGTAGCCAGGTGATCAATAGTGATCGGACAGGTGCAGAGACTAATATTTCTACTGAACTGCTGGAGACCCTACCAACGATTAGCCGTTCTGCCAGCGATTTTACCCGTTTGACACCTTCGGCAAATGGTAACTCTTTTGGTGGTCGTAATGACCAGTTCAACAACTTCTCACTGGATGGTTCCATCTTTAATAATCCGTTCGGTTTGGATGCCGCAACTCCGGGTGGTCAGTCTGGTGCGCAGCCCATCTCTCTGGATGCAATCGAACAGATTAATGTTTCCCTGGCTCCTTATGATGTGACCCAGGCTGGTTTTACGGGTGCCTCAGTGAACGCAGTGACCAAATCAGGGACCAACAATTTTCACGGTTCCGTGTTTGGTTTTTTCCGTAATGATAATATGACTGGCAGTAAAGTCGATGGAGATGATATAGTTGTTCCGGATCTGGAGCAAATACAAGCCGGGTTTAGCCTTGGAGGGCCTCTGGTAAAAAATAAATTATTTTTCTTTGCCAACTTCGAATTAGATAATCGGGAAGACCTGGGAACAACTTTTATTGCTAATCGTCCTGGTTTGACCGGAGAAAATGTTTCCCGGGTAACAGCTACAGATTTGGAATTAGTATCCAATGCATTACGTAGCAGAGGATATGAAACCGGACCTTACGAAGGCTATATCCATCAAACGGAAAGTACCAAAGGATTATTTAAACTTGATTTTAACATTAATCAAAATCACACCTTAACGGCAACTTATAATTTCCTGGATGCTTTTAAGGATAAGACGGCTCACCCAACAGCCATTGGGAACAGAGGGCCTGACTTCAATATCCTTCAATTCC
>CBDUIU010000342.1:0-5314 GCA_965367335.1 uncultured Saprospiraceae bacterium | reverse complement strand
CTGCTCCCGAAAGGATTGGGGTACATTATACCAGGCCCATTGTATTCTGTTGTCGCCATAAAACTCACTAAATGACAATTTTAAAAAGTCAAAGTGATTCCTTTTGGCAATTTGCAGCGATTTTTTGTAAAGACCTTCAACGTACCGATTAAAGCCATTTCTGCACACCTCTCCTTGTTTTGGATAAAAAAACATATCGTCTTCAAAAAAGAAATAAAAGTCAAATCCGTTTTCTTCCGCATGTTCGGCTACAAACTGCCGACCTCCACAAATCCCCAGATTATCTTTCTTAATGTGCACGATTTCATATTCTTGACATATACTTTTATATGCGTTGGTAGTTGACAGATCAGTAGAATTATCCAGCATAAACCATTTGGGTTGGTGGACAAAATCCTGATCATAGGCTAACATGGATTGGATCAGGGTTCTAATTTGATTGGGGCTGTTGAAGGTAATGACGTAAAGGGCAGTGTTATTGGTATTAAGTGGTGTCAATTGCTGACGTGTGGGTAATGTTGAAAGTTTTTGGTGCGTATCATTTTTAAGATCCTCAAAGAAGGTGAATAACAGACCATTTTCGGAAATCAGGAAGTACTCGTAGTCATGAGGGAATTTATAGGCCATAATGCTGAATATGGACTCTTCAGTACCCATATAGCCTTCCTGCAAGGTATAACTCAGAAGCTGATAATAGCTTGCATTAAAGCTGGTAATAGCTGTTTTTGGACCGCCGAAAAATCCGCCACGACAAACCTTGTCTACTTTTGCTCCAGCGATTTCACATAATTTTTTATAGTCAAATCCATGAATTTCATTATTAGCTTCATAAGGAAAAGCGACAAAGGTGATACAATCAATATCATCTAATTTATTCAATACAAGATCATGGGTAAAATACCCCGGGCTAACGGTGTTGGTGATCCCGGCGTCTATCCAAAATAAATGTGATGAATCGAATTTATCCAACAGCTTAGCGTCGTGTAATAAGAATGGCTTGGACATCACTAATGGGTTATACATCTCCAGCCGGGACTGCGTGGATTCTCTTAGCCACCCAGCCTGGGACTTCCATTCTTCCGAGTTTCTTATCTCCTGGATCTTATCATAAAACTCATTTTTAAACCATTCTTGCGATCTCACAATAAATTGTGTATTCTCTTCTGTTCGCTTTCTAAAAACAAGCGCTCTTAATTCTTCCTCTCCGTAAATTATCAGCTGATGAGGAATATCCAGCAGTTCATTGAATTTTTCCAGGTAATGATCATACGACCGGGCCCATCCTTCGCTTAATTCATCTCTTCTGATGTTCCATAATCCGGTAACCAGGGTGATTTTTGAGCTAATGTTTTCTTTACCAGATAGCTTATTCGTGGGTTCTTCGGCAGGCAGTGAATTTTTTATCTCTTCATAGACATCCTCACGCAAAGCATCGATATCTATATTGTCAACAATCTCAAATATATAACCGTTCTCGCTCAACTTCTGCTTCACCAGTTCTTGTTCTTCCGGAAGCAAATTATAATACTCCAGCCGGATTAATTTAGGCCTGAATTTTTGTAGATCGATCTGTTTAAAGATTACATAATCGTGCCCTTCGGTGTCTACGGAGATTACATCGAAATGCTCAATATTATACTTATCCGTTAAGGTTTGAAATGTCATACATTTTACCTCAACATCCTCGGCATATTTTTCAACTATTGCTTTATCCGCTTCGCTTCCCATTCCATTTCTGGATGGATCAATTACGCTCATTCCATAAAACGCTGGATGTACTAAACCGCGATCAATAATATCGACCGGAATAGTTTTCATCATTATGGTACCATCGTAATCTGTAATAGCAGCGTTTTCAAATCGATTACCTTGGTGATCACCTTTATTCTTTACCAGTCTTTCAAATTGGGCTTTAATAGGCTCAACGTATAAAACATCAGAATTGTAAATTGATGCATAACCACTCATGGCATCATATAACACACCATCCATTGCACCAATATTGATCATCTTTAACTTGATTGCTTTCTTGCCATAATAATGTAAGACCTTATCAAATAAATCATCCATACCGTTGTTGTTTAATGGTTGCAGGAGAGAGATAACAATATCATTGTTTTATTTTTTGAAATAAAAATTATCTAAGACCAAGCCATCCATCCTGCTTTGTTCATACACTTGTAAAGCATCACTGTATCTGGATAAAATGGGTTTCCCATTTATATTAAAAGATGTATTCAAAAGCACCCCGATACCTGTGATCGCTTCAAAAGCGGTTAGCAGATCATATAACCAATAGTTTTGTTCACGAGTAATGGTTTGAACCCTTGAGGTATGATCAACGTGCGTAATGGATGCCAGTTTTTCTCTCCACTCCTCTTTGACCGTCGGACAGAAACTCATCCACCTGCTCTCCCCTTCAAAATTAAAATATTTTGAGACATCTTCCAGCTTGCAAACAGGAGCAAATGGCCGGTACCATTCCCGGTTTTTTACTTTGCTGTTAAGAATATCTTTCATGTCAGGAATGGACGGGTTACAGAGAATACTGCGATTGCCAAGTGCCCGAGGGCCATGCTCCGCGGTATCTTTTACCACACCTACTATACAGCCTTCAGCAATGTCCTGAGCTAATTTATTAATGTCAACTTCATCAGCCCATTGTTCTTCTACATGACTCATGAGGGTATATCGATCTAATATGGGTATCCCGGCATAGGTGACATCAATTGCGTGTTTGGGTTTGATATGATTTAAGATCATTCCACAGGCAAGTCCACAATCGTTGGGGTTGGGAGGTATAAACACTTCACCATCTAATTCTTTTTTTAGTTTAGTGTTCAATATGATATTCAATGCACAACCACCGACGAGGATTAACGGAATCTCCGCATATTTTTTTAAAAATGGTGTGGCCATTTCAAGGAATACGTTTTCAAAGGCAGCCTGAGAAGTGCTTGCGATATCCCAGCCAATTTGGCCGGTAAATCTGTTTTCCGTGGTAAAGTCCAAATTCGTTTTTTCCCCTAAGTCCCGCAGATCATTTACATAGGATAAGCCATCTGGATTACTGCGGTAATAATTTTCAAAATGAGGTAACCAATTTTCATTGACTTTACCATAGGAGCATAATCCCATTATTTTACCTGAATAGACTAAATTTCCAATACTTAAAGTATGTTCTTTCCGGATGTCTCCCAAATAATATCCAAACGACATATAGGGAAAACCCAGGTCCAGATTGAATTTTTCCAGTAAGGTGATCGTTTGTCTGTTTTCAGCATGATAGACGTTAAAATATCCGTCGTTTCCTCCACCATCAAATGATATAATTAAAGCCTCCTGATAATCCGTCTGGTAAAAACCACAGGCAGCATGACTCAGGTGATGAAGGCAATTAATGTATTCCTTTGCCGGAATCTGTTGATTATAATGGATAAGCTGATCGTTTTCCAACGAATCAGCATTTAAATAATAACACTTCTCAAACGTTGATATTCCGTATTCTTCCTTTATGAATTGAAGAATTTGTTGGAGAAGATAAGGTCTGGTAAAGGCTAATAAATACTGAGTATATCCAGCATTCTTTTGCGATAGAAACCGTTCGATTTCAATTATGCCTATTAATTTTCCATTCTCTTCGACGGCCACCGCAGCATTGTGGGAACCATAAAACGCAATATTCGCCATTATTATAAATTACCCGTTAATCTTTCACCCCAACCTTTAGATTCAGAGTGTGGCCAGACGACCCAATAGTGGGGTTTCTTTGTCGTAAGGAATTCCCTCCATACTTTACAATACCCGTCCTTATCCTCTTTCATCCGTTTGATTTCATCTCTGTCGGCATCCTTTCTGAAAATAGTTTCGTTTTGCTCATTGTGAAAAGCTACGGCCCAAAAGTCGTAATCATCTTCGGGAACGGATTCCAGGGATATATCGATGCAATGCTTGAAAATAGAGGTAAAACTTTTTATCCAGTTGTCATATCCACCTAAATCATGAATACCTGGATTGGGTGGATATCGACGGTCTAAAGTATATTGTTGTACTGCTCGCTTGCTGAATAATATACCGGCATATTCTTCGTAATCCTGCAAAGTTCGGACAGTCCCAAAACCATAGGGTCCTTCATGACCTGCCTGCTCTTCATCGTCCATACCAAATAACTGACGGTTAGTCAGATGAGACTTATTATTTTTGTTTGCCCAGTTTTTATCATCATCCCATTGTTTAACCCTACCCTTCCGGGTATACTCATGCCAAATGACCACCCGATGCGGATGAAACAGGTCATAGCCATGAGTAAATGCTCTGACAGCAATCGATATCTCTTCTCCATGAAAATAGTACTCGGGGTTATGCTGGACTTCTTTAGAAAAAGCACCAATGGTAAATGCCATGTGAGCGGAATAAAATCTGGCCCTGACTGGAGCCTTGATTCTCTCCCATCCCGGAATCGTTTCCGGAAGAAAGAAAACGGCACCCTCGGGAATAAACCTGTCAAAGGCCAATCTCCAGGGTTCTTGGACCCGTTCGGCCGGGTCATTCTCGGGGTTAAAGGAGGGAACGTAAGCGGTCAGCAAGGGTTTTGGAAAGCCCTTGTCTTGTAGCTGTCTGATCATTTTGATCAAGCTAGCATCCCAATCCTTGGTGAAGCGCATGTGTGAATCAATCTGCAAGGTATACATTTCATCATCATACAATTGCTGTACTTGATTTCTTGCCCAGCAAACCCCTTTAGTTTCGTTATATAAGACATCGATGATGCGGAATCTGTAGTCACTTCGGTATTTATCAAGGTTATCAAAATCATCAGCAGGATGAAATTGGCGGCAAATGCCAAATCGTAAGTTTTCCGGCCTTTTAGCATTAGCGATCAGGTCTTCTAAAGTTGGGATCAACTGAGGATCCCGGTAAGCAGCAATTTGTATAAATATTGTTAGCGGTTTTCTTTCCATAAATATTCTAATAACATCGTATTTTGTTCTGCTAATTATTATCTAGATCTTACCGGAAATAGCTCAGGCACAATAGATTAAAAAAAATGATCACCTGAATGTAAATCAATTTTAAAAATCCTTTGCGGTTTAAAGTATAGCAGTTATCTTTGGTCACCTTCCAATTAGTATAATCGCTACATTTTTATGATTTACAAAAGCCAAGATATAAAAAGTTTTTTGGTAAATAAACATAATTTACTTATAACGATTTATTTATATATACCGAACATTTACAAATTTTAAATAACAAATTTTCATAAACTAAGCACCCAATGGAGAACGAAAAAAAAACAGGTGATCCCCATGAAGAA
>CBDUIU010000341.1:0-5317 GCA_965367335.1 uncultured Saprospiraceae bacterium | reverse complement strand
AACTACGCGGATTGACCTTGGCAAGCATTCTGCCGGGCACCCATTTTTGTATTCTCAGTAAGCGCTGCCCTTCCAGCACCACATAATCTGCTCCCTGAATAGTAGGAATAACTTCCGGAATAGCCAACGGAATATTTTGTTCCGCTAAGTGCCTGAGGATAGCCGTCTGAAACTGAACAACTTGCTCTTCAACTCCGGGTCGACTAAGCTTTAAAGTGTATTCCTTTCCGTCGTTTGCCTTCAGGTAAAAATTAAAATCTTCTTCCCCGGGAAGTTGTTTAGCCTGGGCCGTAATCCCATAGTGGTGATTGGCCAACGCTATTGCCCGTTCCAGTGAAATCGCAGTTATTGAATCATTCATATGCGCAAATTATAATTTTCCCGATGGTATCCATAGTTTTGGCCAAGCATTTTAATCCTCAGTCAATAACATCAGTAAGTGCGCTGCTGACCAGCTAAAATGGCTGGACTCCATACCGGCTCCGGTTAAGGGGTGATAATTTTCCCGAATGGGTGCATCCTGTTGCAAACCTTCCAAACGTTCCAACAAATGGCGGGTAAAGCGTTTGGCGTCTTCCTGGTATCCATAGTTTTTTAAACCTTTGATAGCAAAATAGGCCTGATCCAGCCAGATCGGGCCCCGCCAATATCCCCGATTAGGCTTGAATTTCGGATGATCCGCTGCTAAGGTTGGAAAAGGGATATAGGTGGCGAACTTAGTGGTATCTATCATCGTCAGCCTTGCTTTTGCTGCTTGTTCCGAAGTGGCCGCCTTTGTCCAAAGCGGAATCCATCCTTCGGCACCTAAGATCTTAAGTTGTTGCTTGGTGTCCAGGTCAATATCATAGAACCAACCGGTATTTTCGTCGTAAAAAATAGTCTGTATTTGTTGCTGTAAGCGCAGAGCATCCTTGGCGTATTGCTCACTTTTTACAGTATTTCCGAGTCGCGTCTCTATTTTAGCGAGGTATTGTTTTTCCGCAAAAAGGTAGGCGTTTAAGTCGACACTTTCGCGGTTCATAGACCAGCCATATTGATTATTCTGAACTATTTTGGTTTCGTCAAAACGAACCGCATTGTCCATTCCACTTTCCCATTTGGCAGCGATGAGGGTGCCATCGGTGGACCCATATTCACAGAGCCCGTTTTGGTCATGGTCTCTGTACTGGTACCACCATTGATGATACTTTTCAACTTTAGGTAACAGTTCTGCTAAAAATGAAGTATCCCCTGAATGCTCAAAGACTTTCCAAATCGCCCAGGCCGAAAGCGGTGGTTTGGTGTCCCGCCAATTAAATCTTTCAATCATAGTATCCCGGTATACACAGTCAGCGATCATCCCCATGTCATCTTGATAATCATACATGGCTCTGATCTGATTTTGGGCTAAGTCCGTATCATACAAAGCTAAAGCAACCGCATGCTTCCAACTGTCCCAAGACCAAAAACCATTAAACCATTCATAATTATAGCTGGGAAATAATCCATCGTGTTTTAGAAAACCGGCTGGACTTCGCCTGTTAATAGCCAATGTTTGCAGGCACTTGACCGCTATACGTTGCTCGATATCTTGCTGATAGTCCGGAGCTAAAGTACTTGAGAGGGAACGAAGTTGATTGTTCCAGTACTGTGCATTCTCATCAAATGTGGTTTGAGGATCACTAAAAATAGAATGAAGTTGTTGCTTTTCCTGTGCTAATTCTGTTTTGGAAAAACAAAAAGAATGGGTAGTCAGAAAAGTAGCCGTTTTTCCCGGCAATATTTGTCTGGGTGAATACCGAAAAGAAAGATTCTTTCTGGCACCATCTATTTCTATGGAAACGGAATCTGAAAAGCCAATCCATCCCTGCGTTGATTGTCCGGTAAAACTCAGGTGGACCCCATCATTTGCAGGTGACAACTGTGCATTGTCTAACATAATGTCTCCTGCCAACCCAACCGTTACTTCTGGTAAAGTTTCACTGCTGTTATTTTCTATCTCCAGGCGGATCAATGCCGTTCTGTTCGTAGGAAAAACTAACTCCGTGGTAAGACTTAAACTTGGGGCAGAGAAACGAAGTACCTGCTTCAGCCTTCCCGGGTAGGCGTTTGATTCCAAAACTTCTGCTGTGGTTAGGTCAAGCATTTCCCCTGCCACCTGAATGCTCAGTTGATTGAGCGATTTTCCCAGCCAGACACCATTGTCCTGTGTCAATAAAAAGGGACCGATGAAGCTTCCTGAATACTGGCGGTTAGCTGGATCTGGCAAACTATAGCCATGCCAGGCTCCCTGGTCTGAGAACATAAAAACCGAGCGATCAGTTGTGCTATCCGGCAACCCTTTGAAGTCAAGTACATTGGGAAAATCAGTATACTTAGCGGCACTGTCATTGGTGGCTTGACTTGTCAGCGTTGAGTTTTGGCAAGACAGTAGTACCAGCAGCGAGTTGGCGATGATCAGCCAGATCAGGCATTGAAAAATATTAAATCCAAGTTTCATAATGAAGCGTTTTTAGGTTCGATTTTTATGAGTTGAACCTTGTCATTATTGTTACCAACTAACAGCGCCGATGTACCATCTGCCAGCCGAATTGCGCTCAGTTTTTTCACGTCCTTATCCAGGTAAAGTCCTGACTCAAAAGGTGCAACCGGCACAAAATTTCCTGAACCATCGTTACGTAAAAATAAGCCGACACTGGCATCGTTACGTGGTGTTTCGACTTCGGATTGAAACAGGTTACCGGCGATGAGTAAGTCCTGAAATCCATCCAGATCAACATCATCAATTATAATTCCGTTGATTGAAGATTGTTGCGCCCGATAAGGTAGCGATTTAACAACAAACTTGCCTTGTCCCAGATTCTCCAGGATAACAGAAGCAAAGGAACTCGCTTTTAGATGCAGGGCCTGAGCCAGCTTATCCGGCCCATAGATTTCCTCCAGATCAGCCGAACCAAAGTTATGATAAGTTGGAAATTTTTCTTTAAGAAAAGGCATTTGGTTAGAAGAACACTCCCGTCCCCGTAATGGAAAAAGTTCACCTTGGTTATAATAACTCAGCACTATATCCAGGCTACCATTACCATCAAAATCATTACAATATACCTCAAAGGGTTCTGCCTCACTAGCCTTATATTTATAATTCAAGCCCAGGTTTCCCAGCACATAATCCTGATCACCATCCTGGTCAAGGTCAGCTGCAGCAATGCTGGACCACCACCCTTCCATTCCTGTTTCGCCTGTAGAAAAAGAAGGTGTTTCACTAACAAAGTGACCTTGTATATTTTTCAAAAAACGAACAGGCATCCATTCACCGACCAGGATCAGATCCGTTTGTAGATCTCCGTTAAAATCGGTCCAAATCGCATCCGTGACCATACCAGGTTTCACCAATTCAACAGCTGCTTCTCTGGTTATATCTTTAAAAAGTCCTCCGTCATTTTGTAATAAATAGCTTTTGGCAGGATAAGGATATTTACCCGGCACCTGACGACCGCCTACAAACAAATCCAGGTCGCCATCTCCATCATAATCAAAGGGTTTAATACAAGAGGAACTGGTCAGCATCCTGGGAAGCAATTTTTCATTTTTCCGAAACTGCTTATTACCATCATTCAAATAAATCCGGTCTTGTAACAAATTACTTTCAACTTCAACTTCATTTCCCCCACTGGCCACATAGAGATCCAGATCTCCATCATTATCCGCATCAAAAAACACGGCATTTACATCTTCATATGCACTTTCCTTTTTCCAGAGATTAAAATTCGAGGGCTGGAAAGAGCCGTCCGATTGTTGAAAATAAAGCTCGCCCGGAAATCCTTTAGCTCCACCGACAAAAAAATCTTCCAACTGATCTCCATTGACATCTGCCACTGCTAAAGCAGGCCCCATTTGGGACATTCGATGCGGTAATAGACTTTCTCTTTTAAAATCATCAAATTGGTTTTCCTGATGTCTGTGATTAATCCCAGCTTTCGCAGTTATATCTTGAAACAAAGGGCTAGCCTTATCATTTTGCCGTGGCGGCTCATCAGTTGTATTTGATTCATAGCTGATTACGAGCCGTTGGTTGGCCGGTACATCCCGAAGCAATTGAACGCGACCATCCGGCCAGTTCACCTCGACTTGCTGTACCGTTTTTTCCTGGCCAAGCCCAAAATGTAAGATAGGCGTAACCGCGGACTGATACCCCCGGGTTGGATAATTTTCTGCTAACTGCATTTGATCACCCACCTGTATTTTCACACTTGCCCCCAGGCCAAAACGGTTTTTAGGGGATCCTTTCAATTCCAGTTGCAGGTAATTCTGACGCGCGTTATTCTGATAGACAAATGCCGGTTCATCAATATTATTGACGATCAGATCCAGGTCGCCATCCGCATCCAAATCAGCGTAGGCTGCGCCGTTTGAGAAGGAAGGAGCCACGGTAACCCAATCTTTAGTGGCTTTGGAAAAAGTAAGATCTCCATTGTTTTTATAAAAATAATTAGCTGTTTTGCGTTGGGGCGTTTTGGCGATCAACTCTTCCATCACTATTGACATTTTCTCCCCTTGATTTTTAGCCTTTTGTAGTCTTTTCATTTTGTATTTGCGGAAGTCATTATTTCTGAAGTCTCGTTTTAGGCCATTACTGACAAACAGGTCTTTAAACCCGTCATTATCAAAATCCGCAAATAACGGTGCCCAACTCCAATCGGTATTGGAAACACCAGCCAGGTGCGCTATTTCGCTAAAGGAATTACGGCCATTATTGAGTTGGAGGGCATTGAACATATATTGATAGTGAAAGCCATTCTCCACCGCATGCTCAAAAGCGTGGGGATTCATACCACTCATACTGGTTTTAATCCCATAATTATCTTCAGCAACCATATCTAAGGAGACAATATCCAGCCAGCCATCATTATTGAAATCGGCCATGTCCGTCCCCATGGAAAAGAATGAAGTATGTTTTATCGCCTTTTTTAATTGCTCGGAAAAGGTGCCATCTGTATTGTTAATGTACAAGTAATCCGGTTCGATATAGTCATTCCCGACGTAAATATCCGGCCAACCATCGTTATTTACGTCACCAATTGACACACCCAAGCCAAAGCCCATTGGGTTATTTAGTATTTGGGCAGATTTGCTGACATCCGTGAATTTTCCGTTGTTGTTTTGGAATAGTTTATCCCCGACATGGTCATCATTTTCCAAATGATATTTCTCCGGATGATTGGTGTTAATGGGAGTGACATTATGGTTAAGTAAAAACATGTCCAGGTCACCATCCCGGTCGTAATCAAAAAAGGCTGCCTGGGTGCTGTACCCGGGAAAGTTCAAACCAAATTGCGCT
>CBDUIU010000340.1:0-5321 GCA_965367335.1 uncultured Saprospiraceae bacterium | reverse complement strand
CGCCGCCGCCGCCGCCAGACAGGGATTAGGCTGTGCCCTTGTCCTGCGCGGTGACCACGAATCCTACGAGCAACATTCCCGTATCGTTACCGAGATCATTACGGAACAGGCACCGCTGTTTGAAAAAGCCAGCATTGACGAGTTCTATCTGGATCTGTCCGGGATGGACCAACACTTTGGCTGCTACCAATGGTCGCGGGAGCTCAGAGCCAAGATCACCAAGGAATCCGGGCTGGTCACTTCCTTTGGTCTATCTGCCAACAAGACGGTCTCCAAGATGGGCACTAACTCAGCTAAGCCTAACGGGGAGAAACAGATTCGCCCAGGCACTGAACTGGTCTTTCTGGATCCCCAACCCGTCGGTGCTATCCCTGGTGTGGGGCGACAGTTAAGCCGGAAACTGGCATTTATGGGCGTGCGCGACATCAAAACCTTGCGTCACATTCCCAGTGAATTGTTAGAACGAGAGTTGGGCAAGACCGGGAAAAGCCTCTGGCAAAAGGCTAACGGGCAAGATAACAGCCCGATCGTCCCTTATCACGAACGCAAATCCATCTCCGCCGAACGCACCTTTGAAACAGATACCATCGATGTACGCTTCCTTAAATCCAAGCTAACGCAATTAGTGACTCAGTTGGCCTTCGAACTGCGCAACAGCGAAAAACTCACCTCTTGCATCACCGTCAAGATTCGCTACACGGATTTCAACACCTACACTAAACAACGCCGTATCTTTTACACTGCAAATGACAACACTTTGTTAGAGTTAGCTATGGATCTGTTTGAGGGCCTTTATTCAAGACGACAATTAGTAAGGCTGATCGGGATTCGGCTGAGTGGCTTGGTCCGGGGTAGTCCTCAGTTGAATTTATTTGACCGGGCGGAAGGCGAAATTGCATTGTTGCAACAGATGGACCGGATTCGGCAGCGGTTTGGAAGGGGGGCGGTGTTGAAGGCCTCTACGCTCTGACTGACCAGGCGAGACAGCCGACCCGCCTGGCTTCGCCGTTGCTGACGGATCGTCTGCGGCTGGCTTAGGTCGGATTTGACTATCAGACTGAAACTAGCGTAATTTTGAGGCGCTCCGTTTTTCCTGAGTAAGTTAACGGAGCCAAACACCTAACATTTGTGATTCTTCTAAATAACATTTTCACCTACTGCCCGGGCTGACTACATGGCAAACAACATAAACACAGACTTTAAGACTAAAACATCCTTTCTCATTCCCTCTGAGATATTTTAACATACTATTTACACTTAATTTTTTAAATCGAATACCCGGGGTTGTGGCCCCGGGCGAAGGGGTGGAGTCCTTTCAGGACTTGTTGAAAACTCCACGATACACTACGGACCACTACGAACAACGGGCAGTCTGACCGTCCAGTATTTCGCTAAAGGCGAAACATTGGACGATCTCTCAACGATGGCGTAGCCGAGTCGTCTGACATCTGTCAGTCCCGGCTCAGCTGGGACGATCTAACTTATATGCATTTAAACGTACATAGCTACTTTAGTCTTCGTTACGGCACCTTATCGCCGGAGCAACTCGTCACCACTGCGGCCGGGCTGGGAATTGGCACCTTGGTTTTAACGGATATTAATAATACCTCCTGTTGTTTTGAATTTACGGAGCGTTGTAAACAACAGGGCCTTAAGCCGGTTCTGGGGATTGAGTTTCGGAACAAAGGGCAATTTTGCTACGTGGGCATCGCAGAAAACAACCGAGGCTGGTTCCAACTAACCCGTTTCCTAACAACACATACCCTAAGCCAAACAACTATTCCGCATATTCCTCCTGAGTTAGAAAATGTTTATTTTATTTTTCAAAAAGATCATTTAACCAAACCTTTGTCAGAACTGACGGAACGCGAATTTATCGGTATCCGACCCGAAGAGGTGAACGGGCTGCACGGCTCTCCCCTGCTCGGCCGCCTGGACCGGCTGCTCATCTTTAGCCCGGTGACCTTTTTAGATTCCGAGGGCTACCGGTTACACAAAATCCTCCGGGCAATTGACCAGAATAGTTTGATCTCCCGGCTGGATGATAGTAGCGTGGCGCAACCCGGGGAAACCTTTTTTACCCCACAGGAGCTCTTTCGACAATTTAACCCTTATCCACAGATCATTCAAAATACGAACAGCTTATTGGAAAAATGCCACATCGAGCTGGAATCAACCTTACAGCATAACCGACAAACCTATACGGGCAGCAAACAACATGACCTGGAACTACTAACAAAACTCACCCGGGAAGGCTGTCGGCGACGATACGGACAACACAAAGCAGCACGGGAGCGCGTGGAAGCAGAGCTCAAGGTCATTCGGGAACAGGACTTCTGCTGTTATTTTTTGATTACCTGGGATATGATCCGCTATGCACAACTTTCTGGCTATCATCACGTGGGAAGAGGTAGTGGTGCTAATTCCATCGTCGCCTATTGTCTGGGCATTACCGACGTAGAGCCCCTAGAGTTAGACCTCTACTTCGAACGTTTTATCAACCGTTACCGCAGCTCTCCTCCTGACTTCGACATTGACTTTAGCTGGGATGAACGTGATGCGGTGATCGACTATGTCTTTAAACGTTATGGCGTAGAGCACACTGCGCTATTGGCCACCTACAGTACTTTCAAGGGGCGGGCTATTATCCGGGAGTTGGGTAAAGTTTTTGGACTTCCCAAGGCAGATATTGATGCCATCGTCGCCGAGCCGAATGCCCGGGAGAAACACCACGAGCTGGCCAAATATATTTTCCGCTATGGCAAAATGATGGCGGGTTTCCCCAATCACCTATCCATCCACGCCGGAGGTATTTTGATCACTGAAAAACCGATCAACGAACTTTACGCCCTGCAAATGATGCCCAAAGGTTTTCCCATCGTTCACTGTGATATGCACCACGCAGAAGACATTGGATTGCACAAATACGATGTGCTGTCCCAACGCGGGCTCGGTCATATTAAGGAAGCCGTTGAAATCATTCAGCAAAACAGGGACAAGAAAGTAGAGGTCCGTGATATCGAACGACTCAAGCGAGATCCGCAGGTTAAAGCACAACTAAAATCCGGTAATTGTATGGGCTGTTTTTACATCGAAAGCCCGGCCATGAGAGGTTTGTTAAAAAAACTACGCTGTGATAATTATATCCATCTGGTCGCAGCCTCTTCCATCATTCGGCCGGGGGTAGCTAAGAGCGGGATGATGCGGGAGTACATCAAACGCTTTCATGATCCGAAGTCTTTTAAATACCTGCACCCCGTTTTCGAAGAACACCTTGGCGAGACCTTTGGGGTGATGGTATACCAGGAAGATGTGATGAAGATCATCCATCACTTCGCTGGCCTGCCGATGGACGAAGCGGATGTACTGCGCCGGGTGATGACCGGCAAAAAAAATAAAAAAGGAGATTTGGAGCGGTTGCAGCAAAAATATCGCAAAAATTGTCAACAACGTGGTTACACTCAGGAATTGACTGAGGAAATTTGGCGACAGGTACAGAGTTTTTCGGGATACAGCTTTTGCAAGGCCCATTCGGCGAGCTTTGCAGCGGAGTCTTTTCAAAGTTTATTTTTAAAAACCTATTACCCACTGGAGTTCATGGTAGCAGTGATCAATAATGCCGGTGGGTTTTACCGGGCGGAGTATTATTTTCACGAGGCAAAAATGGCAGGAGCGAATTTGCACGCGCCCTGTATCAACCAGAGTCGATTAAGCACCAGCATTAAGGACAAGGATATTTATGTCGGCTTTGGCCATTTGCAAGGCATGAACTCAGAACTTAGTATTCGTATTGTTAAGGAGCGAGAAGAAAATGGACTTTATCCTAGCCTGGAAGACTTCACCCGTCGCATTGATATCGGTAGTAGTCAGCTGGATATCCTGATCCGCATTGACGCCTTTCGATGCACCGGCCGTTCAAAGTATGAATTGATTTGGGAAAAAAACGGCGTATATAACCCGGCAGTGAAGAAAAACGGAACCGGGTTGTTATTCAGGGAGTCTGCCAAGTCACAATCATTGCCCATTTTACAGAAAGGCCCTTATGACGATTATTTTGACCAGATTGAGCTGCTGGGCTTTCCACTATGTTCACCATTTACATTGTTGGAATCCCAAGAAGAGGTGAAAAAAAGTATCACGGCCACGCAACTAGAACAGTGCGTAGGTAGGTCAGTGCGTATCCTGGGCTACTACGTCACCCGAAAGAATGTAACGACGACAACAGGTAAACACATGTATTTCGGTTGTTGGGTGGATACTGAAGGGATATTGTTTGACACGGTTCATTTCCCGACTTCGCTGCAGCGGGGCGGGTTTGCGGGAAAGGGCGTGTATTTAATTTGTGGGCGAGTCGTTTCAGACTTTGGATTTTTGACCGTAGAGGTGAGTTGGATGAAAAGGCAGGCCTGGCGGGGAGATGGGCGGTATGGGTGAGCAGCAGAAATTTATTTCTTGCTTCCCCACCCTAACTAAATACCACTCGGCACATCATTTGTATTCTCCCGTATAGCCACTTGGTAAACTTAAGCCGTTTAACGAGTATTTGGCTACGACTTCACTTGAATGTACCCTCCCGACATTACATACCAATAACCATATCATAACCAATTTTATCCAGCGAATGGTCTAACCTGACCATCAACGCCAGGATTCTGATATGCCATTTCAACAAACTAAAATAAATTACGACAATGAGATTACATCTACTAATATTGGCTTTTTTAAGTCTATGCGTAACAAGTGTTCTACAAGCACAAGACTACTTGGCTACCAGTGCCATTGAAGACGAAGGATATGGGGCATATGCTTCGGTGTATGGACACAACATTCCTATACCAGGTGTCTGTGGTCATCCCTCTGCCTACGCCCATCTGGTATCTGCCGACCAAGCACCTGCAGGTCAGTTTCCAGGGACTAAAGCGGCATTAAAATGTGTAGCAGGAGGGACTGGGTTCGATACTTTTATGGATTCGCTGACTCATTATGGGTACACATTAGGAGATGTGGAAATGAAGTTTTCAACGATGACGCTGGGCTCTGACACTCAGGGAGAAGACTGGTTTGTCGTTGGTGTGAATGAAACGCGGTTTTATCAAAATGGAACGTTTGTATTTTACGTTGGAGGCTATCCTATTGTAGCAGGTGATATGCCTGTTTTACAAATTAAAATAGATTATAATACACCGGGGAACTGTGGCGATGATATTGTTGGAGGTATTACGCAATACACCGCGGTCAGCGATAGTTCAGACGTACAGAGTGACACCATCAAAGCTATTGCTGCGGCCTTCCTAGCCGATGTAGGGTCCAACGGTATTCGT
>CBDUIU010000339.1:0-5323 GCA_965367335.1 uncultured Saprospiraceae bacterium | reverse complement strand
CATTTCATAACTCAGCCCCTGTTTCCACAAGTCACGTACGTTACTGGTCCGTTCTACGGAAGTCCCCATGGCATAATTGTTATTTTCGCAGATATAGAGCACAGGTAATTTCCAGGTCATCGCCATATTAAAGGATTCATGCAAGGCACCCTGGCGAGAAGCTCCGTCTCCAAACATAGTAACACATAGGTTGTCTGTTTCCCGATATTTTTCGGCAAATGCAATGCCGGTACCGATCGGAATTTGTGCACCTACGATACCGTTACCACCAAAGTAGTGATGTTCTGTTGAGAAAAAGTGCATCGAGCCACCTTTGCCTTTGTTAGCTCCAGTTGCTTTACCAAAAAGCTCAGCCATGGCAGCATCCGTGGCAATACCCCGACCAATAGCTGTTCCATGCTGACGATAAGCGGTTACGATAGAATCTTCCTTGCGGATAGCGGATTCAATTCCGGCAGCAACGGCTTCCTGACCAATATATACGTGACAAAAGCCACGAATTTTTTGACGGCCATACATCATTAGCGCCCGTTCTTCAAATCGACGGATACGCAGCATGAGTTCATACCATTCTAAATATTGTTCTTTACTATATTTAGCTTTGGTCTTACGGCCGGAAGTGGTTCCTTTTTTCGTCTTTTTGTCTACAGTCTGACTCATTCAAACTCGATTTTGTGTGCGAAAATTCGCAATGATCAAATGTGATTTATTGCTATTTTGGTTCAATTGGTATTCGTTTGACAAAGATAAGAATAATACGGGAGCTTCCCGGCATTCCTGACAAATATTAGAACTGCTGGCTGAGAAAATAGTTCACCTTTCACCAATTTTAGCAGGGAATTGATCTGATCTCAATAGAAAGCATCATTCAATTCTTTATATCTTTGCCCCTCGTCAATAAAACAGCTTGCCCTTGTATCTTTCTGAATTACAAATGACCAATTTTAAAAATTACGAACAGCAAAGCCTTTCGCTCTGTCCTGGGATAAACTGTTTTGTGGGCTTGAATGGTATGGGTAAAACCAATATCCTGGATGCCATTTATTATTTATGCATGGGTAAAAGCCATTTTGGCGTGCCGGATAGTGGCGTGAAAAGAAAAGGTACGGATTTTTTTCGCCTGCAGGGACAGTTTTCTTTAGATGGGAAAATGGAAAAAATTGTGACTAAGGTGCAGCCACCCAAACGGAAAGAAGTGGAACGAAATGGTAAGGTTTATGAACGGCTCATGGATCATATTGGCTTATTACCTGTTGTGATGATCGTTCCGGATGATACAGAACTCGTTACAGGTGGTAGCGAAGTCCGCAGGCGTTTATTAGACAATACCCTTGCTCAACTAGATGCTAATTACCTACGAGCACTTTTAAAATATAACAAAGTGCTACAATTGAGAAATGCAGCCCTCAAGAAAATGGCAGCGGACAAAGCCTTTGACTACACTTTGTTAGAAACCTATAATCATCAACTGCTACCTCCCGCTAAATTGATCTTTCAGAGTCGTCGTGATTTCCTTTTATCCTTTACAACTGCTTTTTCGCACTATTATCAACTTATTTCCGGAGACCGGGAAAGTGTGGCTATCACCTACCGCTCTCAACTCCTTGAGAAATCCTTGGGTGACTGCCTGTTGCAAAGTGCGGAAAAAGATCGTATCCTTCAACGCACCACCTGTGGTATCCACAAAGATGAGTTAGTATTGTCATTGGATGGACAAGCCCTCAAACGCTTTGCATCCCAGGGGCAAATCAAATCTTTTACCCTGGCTTTAAAGCTAGCACAGTATAATGCGTTAAAGCAGAAAAAAAATACACAGCCAATCCTACTTTTAGACGATATTTTTGATAAATTGGACAGAAGTCGGGTTGGCCAATTAATCCAGCTATTAGTTGAAGAGGATTTTGGTCAGATTTGCATTACCGATACCCACGAAAACCGGCTTGCTGATATTATGACTCAACTCCAGACTGACTACCTAAAATACACCGTAGAAAATGGTAGGGTGTTGGAAGAGCCAGTTTGAATATCCGTCGTTAGCAAACTACCATTATTCATTTTTTCCGATAAATAACTTGATGAAAAAACATAACGACCAAATATTGAAGGATGTGCTTAAAGATATGGTAGATACCTACAAGCTCAAGCCCAAGCTAAATCAGCTCAAGGTTCGTCAGGTTTGGGAGGAGCAAATGGGGCCTTCCATTACCAATTATACAACTGAAATTTATCTTCGAAAAAATAAATTGTACATCACTATTTCATCAGCACCGCTTAAGCAGGAATTATCCTATGCAAAAGAAAAGATCATTTCCTTCCTGAATGAGGCACTAGCGGAAGAATACATCAAAGAAGTAATTATCCGGTAAGATAAAAACGAATCGTATAGATAACTTCATAAAAAAAGGAGCAATGGAAAATCCCATTGCTCCTTTTGCCTTGCTGCAGTGCTCAATTATCTCACTAAGGTCACGTCGCCGGAATAAGTTTTCACTTCTCCGTCATTGAACTCAACCTCGGCATAGTAAACAAAGACTGCCGGGTTCATCATTTCCCCATTGAAGGTACCATCCCAGCCGATCTCAGCATTAAACCCGCTGGTGTTAACAGGCTGACCATCAGGATTTTTGATTTGATGGATTACCTCGCCCCAGCGATTGAAGACGGAAAAGGTCTTGATACTTTTCACCCCTTTACCGGTAAAAATGGTGAAGATCTTATTTTCGTCATTATCACTGCCAGGACTAAATACGTTTGGTATAAATACCCGGCGTGGTTTTTCAATATTGATCTTCACATCATCGGTAGCCCGGCAATTTTTATCGTTCAGGGCAGTAATGGTATAACGACTGCTCTCAACTGGTTTTACCCAATTCACGAAATCAACCAGGCTGGTATCGTTCCAGCTAAAGCTAACAATAGTTCCACTTACAGCTGAAGGCTCCAGCTGAATGCTATCCCCATACTCTATAGTCTGATCCGGACCGGCATCAATAACGAAGGGCTCGGGATTGTCTAAGGCAACATCCACTGACCATTCACAACCGTTGGCATCTTGTACCGCGATAATATAAGTTCCGGCGTTCAGGTTGCGGAAGTCCGGGCGTACCCCAAAAGGCCCTCCGTCAATAGAGTAGAGGAAGGGAGCTGTCCCACCGTTAACTGATTCTAAATAGATCAAACCATTGCTGTAGTCGAAACAAGTCGGAGATACAGGGGTCATTGCTGGTTCAAGCGGCTCAGGGGAAGTCAGTACAACACTTGTTTCCTGACTACATCCATTGGAATCAGTTACGGTCACAGTATTTGTACCTGCTACTAAATTTTCAGCCGTTGGCCCGGAGGTCCCATTATCCCAGGTATAAGTAAAAGGTGGGATAGAACCCTGAGCCTGAACAGTGGCATAGCCGTCATCACTATCGCTACAGCTCACGTTATAAATACCAAACTTAGACACATCTGTTATCTGAAGTAAAATTTCTGCCGGATGATCAACTGCAGTTGAAGCAACTATTGTACAACCATTGTTATCGGTGACGGTCAGGTCATAAATGCCGGCAACGAGGGTGTCGTTATTGGGATCAGTGCTTTGATCCGACCAGATATAAGTATAAGGTGCAATACCACCTGTTGGCAAACTGGTAATACTGCCATCATTAGCACCAAAGCAATCGGCGTCATCAGCTGTCAGGCTAAGCGCCAGGGCCGTCGGTTCATTAATAACCCAGGACTCCGTGTAAGTACAACCATGAGCATCAGTCACGGTCACGGTATAATTTCCTGCGGATAAGCTAGATGGTGCATCATCACCATTGAGGCGTGTGTCACTCCAGGTATAGGTATAAGGTTCGGTTCCTCCTGTGGTGGTCAATGTCAATGCGCCATCATTGCCCCCATTACAGCTAGCACCCAATGGAGTGGTGGAAGCAGTAAACAGTATTGCCGGTTCCTCAATAGTTGCAGAAGTGAAATACTGACAACCATCCTGATCCGTTACTGTGACTTCATAACGACCTGCAGGAAGATTGGAAATATCCTGCGTAGTAGAATTGTTGGAGTCATTCCATTGGAAGGTGAAAGGAGGGCGACCCGCCGTTGTGATTAAAGTTATCCCACCGTTTGATTCACCATTACAATTGGCATCCTGAATAGCTGTGCTTAAAATTACAGCGCCGGGTTCGGAGACATTGGCTTCCTGAGTAGCAGTACAACCATGGCTGTCCGTAACGGTCATGTTATAGGTGCCGGAGCGTAAGCCATCCGGGTCTTCTACCGGGTTAGCACCATTATCCCAGGCAAAGGTATAAGGGGGTGAACCACCCTCTACTTTGACGTCAATAGCACCATTAGCCGTGTTACAAGTAGCTTCGGTAACATCTACGACAGAAGTTTCAATCACGGGCGGTTGATTGACAAAGGCCGGAACAGTTACGGTACAACCATTGGCGTCAGTCACATCAACGATATAATTACCTGTGGGCAGATTGGAGGCTAGCGGTTGATCACCAATTCCTGGAATACTCCATTCATAAGTATACGGTGCGGTACCTCCCATGGCTTCAACTTCTACTTCTCCATCATTTCCTCCAAAGCAAAGTACATCGGAAATGCGAAGTACACTGGCTTCTAATTCACCGGGTGTGGATACATTGAAATTGTCAACGTAGGTACAACCCTGAGCATCTGTTACCGTAAGGTTGTAGGTGCCAGAAGAAAGATTCGATGGGGAAGGCGTGTTGGATAGGGTAGGGCTCCAGGAATAAGTATAAGGAGCTGTCCCGCCTTCCATCACTACTGAAATACTACCATTCGGATTGCCACAAGTAGCTTGATTAATCGTTTCATCATTTAATAAGAGTTCTTCCGGTTCATCAATGAGTTCATTGACGATGATCTCACAACTCTTTGAATCCGTAATTGTAATACTAACCGGACCGGCACCCAGCTCATCGTTCATAGAGACATCTCCAACTCCGGGTACAGACCAATTATAAGTATAAGGAGGATTGCCATTGGTCACACTAAGTTCTATAATACCATCCGTTGCGTCTTTACACTGAGCATCGACCTTTCGTTGCACACTGGCAACAGGCCCATCAGGTAAACCAACTGACCTTTCATGGGTGAAAGTACAGCCATTTTGATCAGTTACAGTTACCGTATAATCATCAGCAGCTAGGTTCTCCGGGTTTTTAACGATACTGCCATTACTCCATAGATAAGTATAAGGAGTAGTCCCACCTTGAACATCTAAGCTGATCGCTCCGTCCGGTGGGCCACAGGTAGCGTCCGTAACCACACTGTTAATTTCAATGGGTCCAGGCTG
>CBDUIU010000338.1:0-5327 GCA_965367335.1 uncultured Saprospiraceae bacterium | reverse complement strand
AAGGTAAAGCTTCACTGTATAGATCCCGCCGAACTGCCATCTTGATTGCTCTTGCCCAGGCTTTAAAAATCGCCTCGATCTTATGATGCTCATTGCTTCCCTCGGCTTTGATATTTAAATTGGCCCGCGCCGTATCACTAAAGGATTTAAAAAAGTGAAAAAACATTTCGGTGGGCATTTCGCCTATTTTTTCTCGCTTAAAATCTGCAAACCATCCAGGGGCGACCACCAAAATCAATAGCGACTTGTGCCAGGCAATCATCCATAGGAAGACAATACCCGTAACGCTCCATCCCTTTTTTGGAGCCAATAGCTTTGTCAAAAGCTGCTCCGAGCGCGAGGGCCGTATCTTCAATGGTGTGATGCTCGTCAATATGAAGATCTCCCTTGACCTGAACACGGAGATCCATACCGCCGTGACGAGCTAGTTGATCCAGCATGTGGTCAAAAAAGCCAATGCCAGTATTATTATCGGACTTTCCTTGTCCGTCGAGATTGAGTTCGATCTGGATGTCGGTTTCCTTAGTAGTGCGTTGTACACTTGCTATACGGTCAGGTAATTTTAAATATCGGTAAATATCAGCCCAGTCAGATGTACTCAATACAATGATGTCATCAAGTTCCTGGCTCACTTCTGCTGCGCCACGCTCTGGAGTGTTATGTAGAAAGATACCTTTGGCGCCAAGATTTTTAGCCAACTCCATATCCGTTAAGCGATCCCCTATAACAAAAGAATTACTTAAATCATAATCACCTTCCAGATAATGCGTTAATAGGCCGGTTCTTGGCTTACGTGTGATAGCATTTTCGTGCGGAAAAGTACGGTCGATAATGACTTCCTCAAAGGTGATTCCTTCATTCTCAAAGGCCTTCATCATCATGTTGTGAGCCGGCCAAAAGGTTTCCTCGGGAAAAGCTTCCGTCCCTAAGCCATCCTGGTTAGTCACCATGACCAATTGGTAGGCTTGCTCCTGAACGATTTTTGACAAATACTGGAATACCTTAGGATAAAATTCTAGTTTTTCCAAAGCATCCAACTGGTAATCTTCGGGCGGCTCAATGACTAGTGTGCCATCACGATCAATAAATAGAACTTTTTGAGACATGGTGTATGCTTATTGTTAAGTGTAAACTTTATTATGGCGTTACCCAATCCGCTAACCACTTTCCAGCTTTGTCATAGGTGAATTGTGCACGTTGATGCCCTTCGCCATATAGCCAGAGCCAATCCATAGAGGTCACCTGACAAACAATTGCAGCGAAGTTAACAAAGCCGGCTTCACTTTCTTCCGGACTGGGCAGGGTGCCCTGCAAGTGATCCGGCAGACCGTGGGTGACTACAGAGGATAAATTACCCGGAGATTTTCCAAGGTAGGCCCGGCGGCTACTTATCTGGCAACTTTGCCATTGCTTAGCTGCCAAATCATCCTGATGATAGATAGTCGCCCGGGCTTTGATCCGTAATTGTATTAATCGCTGAGGGTCATAAAACAAAAAGCCGACTCTGGAATTGTGTTTTAGCTGGCTAATTTTTGGAGAGCGAATATCCGTATGGATGATCAATTGCTTTTGCGTTTGAATTGCTTCTCGTAATACCACGATCCGTAATTCCGGTTCTCCTGCCCCTTGAGTACCCAAGACCGGAAAATGAAAAGGCTCCTTACTGTTGAGCGCACCGTTGACTAGCATGTCCCAGCTATCTCGTTCTATTCCTTCGTGGGATCTTCTGTCCTTGTGTTCATGTTTACTCATGCTGTGCTGCTATTTTTAGATTGTGGAACTTCATTGTTGGAATAATTTTTTATTCTTCAAAGCGCATAAGTGCCTCAATCAGCAATTCGTTCTCTATCGGCATTCCTATCGTAAATCGAAGGCAACCCTCACAAAGCAAAACGTTCGAACGGTTTCTAACAATAATGCCATCCGCTACCAGAAAGTCATAAATGGCTTGCGCATCGTTGACTTTGACTAACAAAAAATTAGCATCTGAGGGGTAAACCTTTTCTACCACCTTCAAAGATTCCAACTCTTTCTCCATACGTACTCTTTCCGCTAAAATTTCTTCCACCCATTGTTCCTGCTCTGCTAAATTCTCCAAGGCCATGTAGGCCGTGTCTTGGGTAAGCTGGTTAATGTTGTAAGGAGGTTTAACTTTATTAAGCAAGTCGATGATTGCCTGGTTGGCAAAGGCCATTCCTAAGCGAATGCCAGCAAGCCCCCAAGCTTTAGAGAAAGTTTGTAGGACAACGAGGTTTGGAAAATGATCTAACCACTGTGTAGCAGAGGTGTGTGTAGAAAAATCAATATAAGCTTCATCAACCACAACGATTCCAGGAAAATTTGCTAAAAGTTTACGGATATCTTCCGTATTCATTCTGTTTCCTGACGGATTGTTTGGGCTACAAATAAATAAGATCTTGGTTTGTTTGGTAGCCTTTTCCAGTATGGTACTTACATCCAGCTGGAAGTCTGGAGTCAGCGCTACTTCTTCTATGTCTACATCCGAAATGGCTGCACTTACCTGATACATACCATAGGTCGGAGGTAAGGTCATGATGCGATCCTGCCGAGGTTCACAAAAAATACGGATCAATAAATCAATGGCTTCATCGCTGCCATTGCCCAGAAAAATTTTTTCCGCATCGACTTGTTTAATTTCTGCAATGCTGTTTTTCAAACTCCATTGCAAGGGGTCTGGATACCGATTAAATCCGGTATCATTGGGGTTTTCATTCGCATCCAAATAAATGTCAGCAACTCCTTCGAATTCATGCCGGGCAGAAGAATAAGCCTTCATCCTTAAGATGTTGGGACGGACTAATGATTGGATATTTACGGGTTTGGTAGTACTCATTATGGAACAATGGTAAGTGATGACCAATTCAATTATTTGACATTCTTCAGGCTGGCCAGCCGGATGCTAACGGCTAATTTATGGGCCTCTAATTCCTCTGCTGCCGCCATGATTTCTACCGCAGGACCGAGCCGCTTCAATCCTGCCGGGCTTACTTGCTGGAAAGTTATTTTTTTGACATAAGCATCCAGGTTGACACCATTATAGGCCTTGGCAAAGCCGTTAGTTGGCAAAGTATGATTCGTGCCGGAGGCATAATCTCCAATTGACTCAGGCGTATAGTGTCCTAAGAAAACCGAACCGGCATTGATGACCGTTTCTGCAAAAGCCTTATGATTATCCATTGATAATATGAGGTGTTCCGGCGCGTAATTATTAATAATTTCCGTAGCGGCATGCTCGTCTTTAACAATAATAATAGGACTGTTTGCCAGCGCTACTTCAGCTATCTGTCTACGAGGCAGCTTCTTTACCTGTTCTGCTACAGACTCCTGGCAGGCTCTGGCCATCTCTTGGTCAAAGGTAATCAAAACTACCTGGCTATCTATTCCGTGTTCTGCTTGCGAAAGTAGATCTGCAGCGATGAATTCCGGAGTTGCACCTTGTCCTGCAACTACCAGTACTTCGGAAGGTCCTGCCGGCATATCAATCGCTGTTCCATGCTGACTTACGATCTGTTTGGCGGCAGTGACATATTGGTTGCCCGGCCCGAATATTTTATACACCTTTGGAACAGACTCCGTTCCATAGGCCATGGCTCCTATTGCCTGTGCTCCTCCTAATTTGTAAATCCGGGTAACACCAACCTGCTGGGCTGTATATAAAATGGCCGGATGAATCTTACCTTGCCGGTTTGGGGGGGTGCATAACACCACTTCTTTGCAGCCCGCAATTTTTGCCGGGATAGCTAGCATCATGACGGTGGAGAATAAAGGGGCAGTTCCTCCCGGAATATATAGCCCGATTTTTTCAATAGCAACACTTTTTTGCCAACAAGTTACTCCCGGAGTAGTTTCAATGATTGCTGTGGTAAGTTCCTGGGCTCGATGGAAGCGTTCAATGTTGTTGCAAGCCGTTTGAATGGCCTGTTTGAGATCTTCGGGGGTTTGACTGATGGCTGCTTGAATTTCGGCAGTGGATACCCGTAGATCATCCAGGATCACCTTATCAAATCGTTGGGTATATTCTTTCAGGGCTGTATCTCTTCGTTCTTTTACATTTTTTAATAAATCACTAACCGTACTGTGTAGCGTAGCTACTTCGAACAATGGCCGGTTGAGGATCTGGCGGAGCGTGGCCGCGTCGGGGACTTCATATATTTTCATCATATTAAATGATCATTTTTTCAATTGGAATAATTAAAATACCTTGGGCGCCATTCTCTTTTAACTCGTCAATAATATCCCAAAAACGATCTTCCGTTATAACAGTATGGATGGAGCTCCACCCACTAGCCGCCAAGGGCATCACGGTGGGGCTTTTCATGCCAGGGAGTACCTCAATAATCGTTTGCACCTTTTCATTTGGAGCATTCATCAACAAGTATCGATTATTCTTAGCTTCAAGCACAGCATTGATCCGGAAAACCAGTTTTTCAAATAAAGGCCGGACAGCAGGGTCCAGGTTTTTGCTGCTTACCAAACAGGCTTCGGACTGTAGAATAATTTCTTTCTCGTCCAGTCCATTTTTGAACAAAGTGCTTCCGGAACTGACAAGGTCACAAATCGCATCAGCTAAACCAATGTTTGGAGCAATTTCTACCGATCCGGAAATGACGTGCATTTCTGCCTGTATATTATGCTGCTCCAAAAATTGGCGCAGTGAATTAGGGTAAGAGGTAGCGATTTTTTTTCCATTCAAAGAAGAAAGCCCGGTATAGGTTATATTCTTCGGAACAGCAATGGATAAGCGACATTTAGAGAATCCCAGGGCTAGCACCTTCTCTACGTCCTTTTGTTTTTCAACTATCAGGTTCTCTCCGATGATGCCTAAATCAACAACGCCATCTTCTAAGTACTGAGGAATATCAGCATTGCGGAGATAGAGGATGTCAATCGGATAATTACTGGATTGTGCCTTGAGTTGATCTCTGCCATTTTGCACCCTTATGCCGCACTCTTTGAGCAAGCGAAGAGACTCGTCGTGCAGACGACCTGATTTTTGAACTGCGATGCGAAGTCGTTTAGTCATAGTAGAAAGGTGTTTTTGACCATGATGGTTGAAAAGACATTTTTAATCATATAAACATGGGCTTATGCTGCCACAAATAAAAAAAGAGGTTTACCAAACAAATGGTAAACCTCTTTTTGTGTTACTAACTACTTTTACATACGCACACAAAATCACCATTTGCCGGATGGGCAATTGAAATGATGATGGCGATGATGGAAAGTATTAGTCATATAAGAAAAAAAGAATGGTGGTACCTCCAGGAATCGAACCAGGGACACATGGATTTTCAGTCCATTGCTCT
>CBDUIU010000337.1:0-5328 GCA_965367335.1 uncultured Saprospiraceae bacterium | reverse complement strand
AGACATTTCAAAATCACGCATTGTTGATGTCGACCTCCTCGTCAGTCTACATAAAGTTGATGGCTTGTCTCGCCCTATGTTCACTTCAGGTAACCTCATTTTTTTTGTTTTTCCTCTGCTACTCCCCACATCTTTGCCGCATTATTCATTATACCCGTTTTTAATCAGGTAACAATAAACCTATGAATAATCAGTAGTTCGACGGAATTATTTTGTCCTGTCGTTTATGTAATTCACAAAATCAAAAGTATTTATTCATCCTAAAAACATCAATCATGAAAAATCCAATTATCCTATTTAAAATGACGGTACTGGCATTATTCACCTTGGCCAGTTGCAGTGATGACGATCAGATCGTCCCGATAACTGATCCTTTTACCTTACAATCCTTAGGTGTTGCAACCGGCGTACCCATTACAACTACCATTGAGGCCATCAACAAAGAAATTACGGGTATCGCGTTTACGATGGACTTTTTTGATGGTGAAGGGCAACGCCTCGGTTCAGTAACCGATATCAATGTCTCTTCCGAAATTTTTGCTGATGGTAGCATGAAGGGAGAAAACTATACTATCTTTAACTATGATGACGATCAGAGCACCCTGGTATTGCATAATTTCATTGATATGACACCCATCAATGAAGTGACTTTGCAAGCTACTGTTCAACCGAAGCATGCTCAAGATAATGTGGTGGGTGGCACAGGACGATTTGCCGGAAAAACCGGCGGGGCCACGTTAGACGCCATCCTTGATATGACGAAGTTTAATGAAGGAACAATCGGTTTTGACTGTGTCTATAAACTGGAATGGAAGTAACTTCTGCGTCGTTCCGAACTAATAGGCTATTTTGAATAAGCTATTATTTTGCATGTTTACGGGAGTAAGGCTCCCGTTTATTTCGCCTTCGGTATCAGGGTTTATACAAGTACTACGATAAACCTTGATACTGAAGACGGAGAGATAAACAGTCCAGGCTCAGCCCAAACGGCAAACGTTATGAACCCAGGCAAAAACCGATAAAATTAAGGATGCCCCATTTGTATCAACTGTGTTTTTTTATTGAAGTGGTCTAATGTTTTCTCAATAGGCTGAAAAATGTCTTTTTAGACAACTTTATTTCTTGTTTATCTCCTGCAGCAAATCATTAATCGAAATGCTTAATTCTTTTCGAGTGTCTAGTGGCGGAACCCAATTAAATAGTGCAGGATCAGTACAAAAAAGATTCGCCTGCACCTCAGATTGCACCTGACGCAGGATAGCCGTGCAGCGATCAAATACTTCCTGGTTGACAATTTCAGGATCATTGCCAGTTGCAGTCTCTTCGTAACAAACCAATAGATCATTATCTGCCAGTGTACCTATAATTCTGGGGGCAGTCGGGTCAAAGAAAAAGGTATTAATCTCTATTGGAAAACAATCATATATTTCCTCATCGGCAAAAAATACCGAAGGCGATGCCGTTGCAACTGCCAACGCATATTCATAAGTAAAACACGGACAACAATCTTCATCTACCTGCCCATCACAATTGTTATCAATGCCATCACCACAAACCTCAGTGGCCCCAGGATAAACTGTCGGATCTGAATCATCACAATCGTCGGCACTTCCTGTACACGCATTGACCGCAGTAAAGCCATCCCCATCTGCATCAGGAAGATAATCTCCGTGATTAAGATGCGCGGACAAGGCATTTGCGTTTACCGAAATAGCGCTGTAGCTACCATTCCCTCTGCGGTGGCAAATGGTCACCTTATCCTGTTTTGCGTTTTTCGATTGATCACCTTGGATAGACAGGCTATTATCAGCCGATTCATTTATCCTATTAACTGGTTCCAGAACCGTTTCTTTTTGACAACTGATCAGCAATAAGAGTAGGAAAAAAAGGATTGATTTGTTCATAGTTAGAAAAGTGAAAAGGTGAAAAAATACTAGCTTTTACCTAAAAAAAAATAACGTGATAAAAATATGTAAAACATCTTATATAAATAATAAATATTTGATATTTAATGGGGCATCAGAATTTTTGCAGCACATATTGTAGTCTACACCACCCAAATGAGTAGTGAACCCTTTCTTCAAATAGACTAAAAAGTGGCTTTTGGGGGAAGAAAAGCTAGCACTGTAGAATTGATAAAAAAATCCTATTTCCACTTTGATTTATTAACTTTTTAATTTAACTTTGTGGTTAAACTAAATAATTAATGGCCAAAGATACCGAACAAATAATCCTGGAAGTAGCCCGACAACATTTCGTAAAGAATGGGTACGCGGGTGCTCGCATGCAAGAGATTGCCGATGAAGCCGGGATCAACAAAGCCATGTTACATTATTATTTTCGCTCCAAGGAAAAGCTGTACCACGAGATTATTTCCCAAACCCTGGAATATATAATTCCCCGGTTGGCCGCAGCACTCCAATCAGAAGGTGATTTTTGGGAAAAAACGGAAAGGGTTGTTCATACCTATATTGAGATGTTGATTGAAAACCCGGAAACTCCTTCTTTCATTATGTCTGAATTATCCCAGGAGCGGGAACGATTCATAAAGGAGCTAAAAAGTCGAACAGCTAATTTCCCTGCAGTCAAGACTTTCATTAAGGATATGATGACCGCCATGCAGGAAGGGCAAATCAGAACGCTTCCTCCCATACACTTATTGCTAAACATTATGAGTATGTGTGTTTTCCCTTTTATCGCTAAGCCGGTCTTTTGTACTTTAATGGAGTATCCAGAAAACAGGTTTGAAGATTTAATGAAAGAACGGGAGAAGCAGGTGATGGACTTTTTAAGACATGCGTTGAGGGTTTGATCGTATCTCTGCCAAAACAACGAAAAGGAGGGACGATGTTAGGAAAGATATTTATCATTAAACGTGAAGGCCAGAGTAAAATCTTTTTTTTGGATAAAAACTAACCAAAAAGTTAAATAACAAAGTTGATTATTATGCTTTATAAAATCAGTATGCTCTCAGTCTTAGTTGTGCTGCCGCTATTAGTAATAGGACAGACACGGAGCCAATTGTCTTTGACGGAAGCCTATGATCTTTTGGAAAAAAATTATGCGGTATTACAAAATGCTGCGATCCGGGATCAGATCTACCAAAAGGAATTAAAAGCCCTGGACATTGCTCAATTACCCACGATCAACTGGAAAACTGATGGGCGTTTGCAGTCCGAAAGCCTTTCGCTAAAAACGGATGATAACACACCACTTCCGATTTCTGTTGACCAGCCTTTATATTCTTTGAAAACCTACGTCGAAGGTAGTTACCTGATCGTGGACGGGGGCATCAATGAAGCACAACGCAAACTGAAGGCGGTTGAATTAAAGGCCAATCAACAAGCACTGGAAGTGACTCGGTTTAGTTTGCAGGAACGCATCAATACGCTGTTTGTCAACATTGATTTGCTTCGGACACAGAACAGGTTATTTGAGTTGTCTTTAGAGAATTTAGCTGCCCGCAAATCGCAAATTGCTGCTGGGGTGGAATACGGGACTTTACTGGGAAGTGAGTTGACTAAATTGGAAGTTAAAGAGCTGGAAATCAAAGCACAACAAGACAATATCAGGGACCAACAGATTGGTTTTGTCAATGCGTTGGGGCAACTCATTGGAGAGCCACTTCCGGCTAATCTGCAATTGGACTTCCCTACCCTGTCTAATCCGACCAATATTCCCCAACTCAATCGCCCGGAGCAAACGCTTTTCCAACTTCGCCGGGAAGCCATCCTTGCACAATCAGATGTAGTGGAAAGCGAACGCAAACCTAAATTGTCTGCTTTTGCACAAGCCGGGATCGGATATCCTAACCAGCTCAACCTGTTTGATAATAACGTTGCGCCCTTTGGTATTATCGGCTTAAATTTTACCTGGAAAATTACTGACTGGAATAAAACCGCGCTAAATAAAGAACTCCTCACCTTGCAAGCCAAGCAGTTACAAAACGAACAGGCTTCCTTTGAGTTCAACCTGGAGACCCAAACCGCTAACTACTTAGCTACTATTAAGCGTATCCGAAACCAAATCCAGCACGACGAGCAAATCGCTCAACTTCAGGCTGATATCCTCGAGCAGATCAGTGCACAATTAGACGAAGGGGTGATCACTTCCTCTGATTATATCATTCAGCTAAATGCAGAATTAGCCGCTCGCCAAAACCTGGTGATTCGTCAGGCGGAGTTGCGAAAAGTGCAGCTGGAGTTCTGGAATCAACGGGGAGAAACAATGAATCTCACTTATTAAAAAACAACATGTTTACGAATAAATGATCATCATGAAAAAGATTGCATATTTCACGATTCTGATTTTTAGTTTAGGCTTTTTTACTGCCTGCGAAGAAGAAGCACCTCGCTCCGATGCTTACGGCAACTTTGAGGTAACGACCACCTTGGTCAGTTCGGAAGCAAATGGACGTTTGTTATTTTTGCTCGCCGAAGAAGGGCAAAGCCTCAAAGCCAACACCTTAGTTGGACTTGTTGATACCACTCAACTGCATTTACAGCGAAAACAGATTGAAGCTCAAATAGGCACCTTGCCCCAGAAACTGCGAAATTCCTTATCTGACATCGAAGTCTTGAAACGACAAAAAGACAATCTTATCCGGGAACGGGATCGTGTAAAAAGATTGTTAGAAAAAAAGGCAGCTACGCCTAAACAGCTGGATGACATCAACGGCGAAGTTGAAGTGATCGACCGGCGCATCGGTGCTATCCGGGCGAATACCCAAACGGCTAACCGCAGTATTTTAGCCGAGAAAGCACCTTTACTAGCTCAAATCGATGTAATCAACGAGCAGATCCGCCGCTGTTATATCTACAACCCTATCAAGGGAACGGTGCTAACCAAACTTACCGAGCCCAGCGAAATTGTCGGAATGGGTACCCCTCTTTACCGCATAGCACAGCTGGATACCATGACCCTTCGATTTTATGCCAGCGCAGTACAACTGCAGGAGGTAGGGATCGGACAAGAAATACAGGTATTGATCGATCAGGGAGAAGAAAATTTCACTACACTGACAGGGAGAATTAGCTGGATTGCCGAACAAGCGGAATTTACCCCTAAAACGATCCAGACCAAGGAAGATCGGGTAACCCTGGTATATGCTGTGGAGGCACAGGTGGCTAACCCGAAGGGGGTGCTGAAAATCGGAATGCCAGCGGAAGTGAATTTTACGGAGTGGACGGGGAGGTAGGACGAATAATGAATAATGAATATGGAATAATGAATATGGAACAAGGAATGAGGAGGTTGTAGGGAAGTCCCAGTTAGCTATCGGGTGAAGGTTGAAGGAAGGGCGAATAATGAATAATGAATATGGAACAA
>CBDUIU010000336.1:0-5329 GCA_965367335.1 uncultured Saprospiraceae bacterium | reverse complement strand
ATCAATTCATTACACCGAAATATGGAAGATACGGTGATTCAAATGAATGATATCGCCAGAGTAGTGATCAGAACGACGAAACCGTTGTTTTTTGATAGCTATCGTAAAAACCGGATCACGGGTTCTTTGATCTTTGTGGATGAGGGGACGAATGAGACGGTTGGTGCAGGGATGATTATATAGTTGCGTTGCCTTCAGGCGACGCGTTAACGATCGCAACTATCCGAAGGATCCCTCTGGAAAGATACTTAACAAATGGGCTGTCTCAACTTTTGAGATAGCCTCTTTTCGTTTTTTAGGGGGAAGTCAGTTTGCTGGAGTTCTTTGTATTTTGGGGTTCGTTTTTTAGCGGTGGGATACCATGTTTTAGCTTCGCTGGAGGGCAACGTGTAAGGGTATTATTCTTTTTTGTTTCGCGTCGCCTGAAGGCAACGCCACTTTAGAACTCCATCCTTTGCGGTGCAATATTCATTCGAAAGCCCACGCCGATTTAATGCGTTTTTGTTTCGCGTCGCCTGGAGGCAACGCAACTTTAAAACTCCATCCTTTGCGGTGCAATATTCATCCGAAAATCCACTCCGACTTAATACGTTTTTGTTTCGCGTCGCCTGAAGGCAACGCCACTTTAGAACTCCATCCTTCTCGGCGCAATATTCATCCGCAAGCCCCCGCCTATATACTGCGTTGTTTGACTTAGTGCCTCACTTTCACTACTTTTTTTCCGATATAAATAATGGAACTCCAGGTATGTATTATGCATCAAAGCATAACTCACATCTAAGCCGACGATCGCCTGTTTTGCTGTAATACCCTGTCCGATTTCATTGCCGTAATCCCTTTCTCTGGTGGTATAAGGTAACAAAATATTGGAGCCCCAGTTTGTTCCTTCGCTGTCTTCTCCGTAATACTGATAGATTAGCCTCAGATCCAACCCGAGTTTGGACGTCGCTTGATAACGCAATCGGCCGATGACTTCTTGAAAGTTGGCTCCCAGCGGATGGGCCAAAGGCTGATTATAATGGCTGTAATTGGATGCGCTGTCACGATGAGCATAGGTGTAGGGCCGGGACATATTGTATTCTAGCTGTCCATCCAAGTGGTCAATTCCCAGTACATTGATATACTTGGCTCCTACCTGGATACTATATTTGTTCCCCCACCAACCATCACCATTTTGGCTGGATACTTCACTGAATTTAAACTCGTCTAATAAAAATTGCCCGTAAAGCTGAAACCGTTTGGCCAAATTCCAGCGACCATTGACGCCTAAAAGGATATTGTCTGGACTGCCAATGAAGCCTTCTATTACCCGGTAAAAAATGACCGGATTGAGATACTGTAATTCGAATTGATTATTTCGATTAAAGATGACCGCTTCATAAATACCGATAGTCATTTTAGGGGTAATGTCAAAGCTGAGATAATGCGCGGTCATGTATTTTTTGGGAATCAGGCCATCACCTGATTCATTTCTCGCCCCTTCGACTGAAAGTTCCGCAAAGATATTTTGATAATGCAGGCGCCAAATTTTGGTGTTCACCTTTAAGTAAAAATAATTGTTACTAAAATTGGATAAGAGCAGGGATCGGTAGCCATGTCCGATAAAATTTCGACCGTGCCCTAGCTGAAATCCTACATTTTTGCTCGCCCGAAAACCAAGGTAACCCTGAGCCAATAAAAAATCATACCCTTCAGTCAAATTAAACACATCGCTCGAATAATCTTTATAAAAACCAGCCCCGGGTACTGCCAGAAATTTACGTTCAAAATCGCGAACATATTTTGGATAACGGGCTTGGGACTCCAGAATGTTTGTATAAAAAAAGAGTCGGTCGTCAATACCTCCACGCAGCTCTACCCCTCTCTGGTTCAAAAAGTAATACTCTTCGTCATTAGATAATGCGCCCGCTTTAAACTGTAACATAGGATTGAGTCGGAGATAGAATCCGGGGCGATCCAGTTCAAAAAGATTAGCAGGCGTTTTATAAAAATATTTGAGAAAAGGTTTTTCCGTTGTTACATAATGCGTGCTTCTTTGGCTAGCCTCCGCCTGGTTATTTGCTCTGGTATAATAGGTTTGCAAGCTATCAGAAAAGGCATAGGTGTAAACGGGTTCTTTACGGCTCATCAGCTTGGTGGGGCTAAGCGCAGGGTTAAGCCATTCGTTGTTATCGCGGAAAATGTAGATTAGATCCTCCCTGTCCTTTTGGGATAGTCCTATCTGCATGGTATCCAGTTCCAGGGCAAAGTGGGTTACATCTTTTCGGTTATAGTATTGAATAGCGGTATGGATAGGGGCGCGTTTCCCGGTGAGAATTTCCAGGCGATCCACCAGGTGATAGGTTTTACTGTTGAGCGGAATACCTGCCTCCTGAGCCAGAGATGGGACGGTAAGTCCTGATAAGCAAGTGATTAAAAGCACTTTCAGCCAATCGGTCATATGAGGGTGTGTTGATTAAAGCGGTAAATGTAAGAAAAAAAATACCGCTGTACGATGAGCCAATAGACTACTTGCTGTATGTCAATTTCTGATCAATACATACAAGGTATTCGGCCAGAAATGATAGGAAGTAACGATTAACTATGTTGTGACTTCAGATAGCTAGCATTCACTGGCCGGGATGATCAGCCAAATTTGTTTTTGCTTGATCTATTGGTTCGTTATCAACTTTTTAGCTAAGCTATTCAACAGCCAATGTACTACATCCCCAAAGAAAAAGCTGATACCATCCTTAAGACAATATCAGCTTTTAAGCAAGCGACAACTGGATAAAACCCAAGTTACGCCAGTGCTGCCATATTCCGAATCAAAATACTTCGGCGATTAAAATGAATTAAATTAGATTTTTTCAACTCATTTAGGACGGAAGTGACCGTCTGCCGGGAAGTACCAGTAATGTTTGCGATATCTTGTTGGGTGAGGGTATGTTTAACTAACATCTCATCCAGGCCGATTCGCATACCTCTATTAGAGGCGCTTTCTTTGAGGAAATCAATGATTCGGGTACGGGCATCTTTAAAGACCAAGGCCTCAAGGCGGCTCTCAGTACGACGCAGGCGTTCGCCCATCAGATTCAGGATTTTAGTACAAAGCGTGATGTTGGTTTGCATCAATGATTTAAAGTCCTCAACCTTTAGGGTATAATAAGCTACATCTTCATTCATCGCCATGGCAAAGTCAGGGCGGTGCTCCTCTCCTACTACGCAGAGTTCACCAAACATTTTTGTAGGATGAAGGACAGCTTTGATGACCTCTTTACCATCATCAGAGTGAATACCTATTTTAATCGCCCCTTTTACCAGGAAGAAAATTGTATCGGATACATCTCCGGCAAAATAAATATAGCTGTATTTTGGTCTTTCTTTGAATTCCACCATTTGTGCCAGGCGGTCTTTTTCTACCTCCGTTAACACGTTAAAAAGGGGGAAATGCTCAATAAATGCTGATTTTGAAGTCATTTTCATATCTCTCTCCGTTTGAATAATGAAAAAATAACAGTCGTGTGGTAAAAGGTTTTCTCTCAGTAACTCTGAAGCACTTCTAAACCCTTCTTAAGCAACTTCACTATCATAGACACGAAGAATTCGTCTTCCCCTAAGCAATTCACTAGTTTTTTTTAAAAATATTCTGTGAATTCATTAAAAAGGGCTTTATCCTATGGATAAACTGACAAAATGACCTAGAAAAGTGGGTGAATTATCGGATAACAATTGTATCAACGGCATTACTATATCCCGCAAAAATACCTATACCATTATCGATATTATCGTAAACGATCACAGGATTATTAAAAAGGGTATCCTGGTCACGGATCTGGCGAGTCAAGGTAGTATGATAGAGGTAATAGTCTTCAGAAATAGAACGTGCATTCAAGAATATTTGCGGTAGTGCTTCGGTTCGGCTATCCAGGCGGGTTTGCACTTGAAAAGTATATTTCAATTCCGGGGATGTGTTGTTCTTTCCGGAAATCAAAACACCATAATCAAAATGTATGAGATAAGGCAGTGCATTAGGGGTATTGAGGATATTTAGTTGTTGAGGTTGGCCGATGTCCACCAGGCTGGTATCATTTCCCTGAATATCCAATAATACGATATTGCGAAAGAATTCCAGATGAGTAAATGGATTGACTCCAGCAGAATTATTTAGTAAAATTTCTAAGGTAAAAGTATATTCAATCTCTCGTCCAATATTATCTACGGATCGTTTTTCAACATTACTAATCCAGGCAGAAAGAACCGGGTTGGGTTCTGGGATTCGACTGACCCCAATAGTCCGATTGGGATTATTTCCAATGCCAACATCTATTGTATATGATTTTCCGGCTTTAGGTTTACCACGAACAGACTTATAAAAATTACTTTCTGATGAAAAAAACAAACTGTCTAACAGGACCTCCTCTTCAAAAATCAGGACACTTGCATTGGTGACAACCAAGGGGTTAATGGGGTTTGTAGATGGGTTTGTAGCCGAAATAAACACACTGAAGGTCGTATCCGGATTAATGTGACTTATTACTACAAGCTGACTAAATTCATCCGCCACTCCCAACTGTACCTCTTTTTCACAAGAGGTACATAAAGAAAGGAAAAGCAGTATGCTCAAGAGTCGCTGCATGCTTTGAGTTTAAAACATTCTTTATAAAAGAATCAGAACTTGATATTATAGTTAATATACGGTAAAAACGGGATGAGAGTTGTTTGGACAAAGGTCGGATCTGAGACAAAAGTTCTTAACCTATAAAAAACAGGATTCTGCCGACCTAATATATTATTAATACCAAAGTTAAGAATTTGTTCGGAACTACGTCCAATTTTTCGATAACTCAACCCTACATCGATCCGCTGATAGGCAGGTAAGTTAAAGCTATTTCTTGGTGGATAATCATAAACAATAACCAGTTTGTTGAAGGGCTCCCCGGCAAATAAATACGTACTGGTCGGTAAAGTGGTAGGCGTTCCTGAGGCAAAAACCCCTTGCGTTGAAAAACGCCATTTTTCTCCAATTCTTGCACTCCACACTAAATTCAGGCTATGCGTTCGGTTATACTGAAAAAGAAAAGTATTCCCAAGATTGATCTCATCAAATTGTCGTTCAGCTCTTGACCAGGTATAGGTAATTTTCAGATCGGATCGAGGCATCACATAAGCTAATGAAAATTCTGCCCCATAACTAAGTCCTTTACCCGTAGTGATGTTGTTTTCATAATTGGCTGCATTGATAAACCCTAGCGCTCCAGCTTCCAAATATTCCGTTAAATAATCCATTTTTTTATAAAACCCCGCTAATTCGAAACTCAAATTCTTATTAAAAGTCACCCGGTTACCT
>CBDUIU010000335.1:0-5340 GCA_965367335.1 uncultured Saprospiraceae bacterium | reverse complement strand
ACTACGTTCTAATTCCTAAATTTTTACAAAAGAGAGGTATATTAATCTATGGAGCCAGCTTAGTTGGAACAGTAATTTTATTTTATCCATTCTTTGCCCAAGTTATTTCCTGGTTCCCACTAAATAATATCGGATGGGATTTGTTACCAGGTGAAAACAATACTGGTTTTGATGAATTAAATGGCTTGGTTCCGTTTATGGTAATGATAATCAGCATGCCAGTGATCATTGCCATTCAGTGGCATAAGCAAAGCAATCAAATTGTTAGCCTGGAAAAACAACAAACCGTAACTGAACTCAGCTTGCTCAAACAACAAGTTAATCCTCACTTTTTCTTTAACACCCTTAACAACCTATACGCGTTGAGCCTTAAAAAATCCGAACAAACGCCTGAAGTCATTATGCAGTTAGCGGATTTGATGCGCTATGTAATTTATAAAGGCAAAGAAACCAAGGTGCCGATAAAAGGTGAAGTGCAGTATCTGCAAGACTACATTCAATTACAGAAGATTCGCTTATACAAAAAACTTGATCTCCGTTTCACCACGAATATAGAAGATGATGACTTACTACTTCCTCCGCTCTTGTTTATTATTTTAATAGAAAATGCCTTCAAACACGGAATTGAACCCGCAGAAAACCAGGCCTATTTACACATTGATTTACGGCAACATGGAACGCAATTGGTTTTCTCCTGTGAAAATTCGGTAGAAGAACAAAGTGCTAAAAAACCCGGAATAGGCTTGGAGAACCTGAAAAGAAGGTTGGACTTATTATTTCCTGAGCAGCATCTCCTGACAATTGATCAACAGCACCATTATTTCCGGGTAGAATTATCTCTTACACTAACAAATGTTAGCCAGCAGCTGCCGCTTGTACTATCTGGGTAGCGTCCTCTCATAACTTTATCAGCGGAGTGACCCCATCTGAGTAATATTTAAGAACGTCCGATACCAACTTGCGTTACATTCATGTAGAGGCTGAATGCTGCAGGTAAGTAGACCCTGGTTCACTTTTTTATTAAAAAAAAATTACCTTGAGTCCGGATACTACCGTACTTTTCCTACCCAGGTTCTTTTCTTTCGTATTAGACTGAAATCATTACGCAGGTATTGGTATCCAATCTACGACGAAGCGCAAGTAACAATTGATCATCCCGAGCAAAGCGAAGGACAGGCTGACATTTGACCCAATGGATTTACAAGCATTAATCATCGACGACGAACCGCTCGCCCATGACATCATTCAGGCCTATGCCGATGATGTTCCTTTTCTCACTATTACCGGTAATTGCCACCTGGCTACTGAAGCGCTTACCTTTTTACATGACCATCAAGTTGATTTGATTTTTCTTGATATCAATATGCCCAAACTCAAAGGGCTGGACTTTCTTCGAGTTTTAAAAAATCCGCCTTTGGTCATCATTACCTCAGCCCATGAGGAATATGCATTGGAGAGTTTTGAGTTGGATGTTTGTGATTATTTACATAAGCCCTTTCGCTTTGACCGTTTTTTAAAAGCTGTTAATCGGGCATTGGAGCGGAAGGAACAAGAGGGAAAAGGGATGAAAAAGGAGTCTCCCAAAATTTTTATTAAAACGGACAAAAAGCATATTCAACTCGAAATTGTGGACATTCACTTTTTGGAAAGTTATGGAAACTATGTAAAAGTATGGTTAGCGGAACAATTTCATTTAACTCTACGGACATTAAGCAGCTTTGAAGAACAGTTAAAAGACCAGCCTGGTTTTTTCCGGATTCATAAATCTTATCTCATAAACAAGGCCCACGTTGACTACGTAGAAGGTAACCAGGTTTATATGAAAAACGGCCAGGTGGTCAGTGTAGGAAAAAGTTATAAAGGAGTTATGAAGGAGATTGTTTCCTAAATTATTATTGAGCACCTTTCGCAAATTAAAGCAAGTCATCATTGCTGCGCAGATACAAATCCAAAGATGGATCAAATCAGGAAGAAAATACACCTGCCTTAACGTTGCTGACTTCTGTTTTCCGCCCTTATAACTGCAACCACCATATACCAATATAAAATGCTTAGCTTTACCATTGTAACAGGAAATTCTATTATAACAATACAATTTCAATATGTCAAACCCTTCTGACCAAGCCTCCTCTCCCCCATCGCCTTTCCGTAGTGCACTCATCATGGTGTGCTTAATCATTGCCGGCGAAGCTATTTTTCTTTTACCCTTTGTCCTCGTTCGCATTTTTCGTCCCACCTTTTTGGACGTACTCGGCGTTAATAACCTGCAACTGGGATTAGCTTTTTCCACCTATGGCGTTGTAGCGATGATCGCTTATTTCTTTGGGGGCCCTCTAGCAGATCGGTTTTCTGCCCGCCGCTTAATGAGCATTGCTTTGGTGGCAACTTCTCTGGGTGGAGTCATCTTTGCCGCCGCGCCCTCCTTGACCACCTTGATCTGGCTCTATGGCTTTTGGGGACTGACGACTATTCTATTGTTCTGGGCAGCATTGATCCGTGCGACCAGGGAATGGGGTGGCGTCAATCGACAAGGGCGTGCTTATGGTTTTTTGGATGGAGGGCGAGGGCTTTTTGCTGCAATTATTTCCTCCATTGCAGTTGTTATTTTTGCCAGCTTGTTACCCGTTGATGTATCCACAGCAAGCCTGGAGCAGCGTGGAGCCGCCTTGGGCACTATTATTTGGCTATTTACCGGAATGATCGCTGGAATTGCCTTGCTAGTTTGGTTGGTTGTGCCGGAGTCTAAATTAGCGCTTCCGAAAAAGCAGCATCAAATTATCTCTTTTGCAGGTGTTCGAAAAGTTTTTAAGCTGCCTGAAATCTGGTTGCAAGCTATTATCGTGATCTGTGCCTATGTTGGTTATAAAGGAACGGATGACTTTTCACTCTATGCGCGGGATGCATTTGGTTATGATGACGTAGCTGCTGCACAAATTGCGACGATTACTTTCTGGATTCGCCCGTTTGCAGCAGTTGGTGCGGGGTATATTGGCGATCGTATTCGTTCCTCAAACATGATCATCATAAGCTTTGCCATTGTCATGTTGGGCAGCTTGATTATTGCATCCGGAAGTTTAGCAGGGGTCACCTATGGTATACTACTGACAACAATTGCTGGTACCAGCGTTGGTATTTATGCCTTACGGGGAATCTATTTCGCTTTATTTCAGGAGGCGAAAATACCTCTTGTTTATACGGGTAGTGCAGTTGGTCTGGTTTCAGTGATCGGGTATACTCCGGATATCTTTATGGGTCCCCTCTTAGGTTATTTGATCGATCGTTCACCAGGAGCATTGGGACACCAGCATGTATTTGGCGTATTAGCAGGTTTTGCCCTGGTGGGATTATTGGCTACGGTAGTATTTCAACAGGTTATCAAACAACGATAAGGATATTGGCACAATAAAAAAGTCTACAACCGACGAATCGTCGATTGCAGACTTGATTAATACTTACTAGAACTATGAAATAAATTTAATTTATCGATTTAGTTTTGGTGGACAACAATCAGCTACTGTTGTCTCACCAAAACCTTAACCTTCAATTACAATTTGATCACAGCAAAAGGTAAAACCTTCTGACGTTGACCTTCCACCAGTATCCGAAGTTGATATAATCCCGGCGAAAATTTGTCCAGGTTATACCGTAGTGTTCCATTGCTATTTTTCTCATAAGCCTTTTTCACCATAGGCTGTCCGAGGAAATTAACAATCTCTACTTCGAAGTCATAATCCAACAACTGTTTCGCATTGAGTTGTAACACATTGCTTGCAGGGTTTGGATAAACCATGACAGATTGAAGATCCAGTTCAAATTTCACTTCGCGAACTTGCGAGTAAACAAAACTTCCATCCAGATAGTATTGCTTAATCCGGTAGTAGTTCTTACCGAGTTCCGGAGCAACATCTTTGTCATTATAGTGGACGAAATCGGCTGCGTTAGTTTCACTGGCATTTTCTTTCAAAGGAGCAAAATTAACCTTATCCATTGAATGCTCAATTACATAACGGTTGGTTTTAAAGTCTGTATTAGTGGTCCAACTCAAAGCAACAGCCCGATCCACCTGAGAAGTTTCCAGGTGTAATTTTGGACTAGGTTCTTTCACTTTGAACGATGTTGCGCCACAGATGAGGTAAGCATCTTTATCACAGATTTCTCTCCAATGTTGATCTAACAAGGTTGCTCTCACGTAGTAAACACCAGCATTTAGGTTGTTGATCGTTTCTACATCATTACAATCTCCTGCACAACTAAACACGGTTGACCAATGCTCGTCAAATATCACTAACATTGATATTGGTGCGCTATGTAAGCCAGAAACGGTAATACTCGCATGATTCACATGGAAAACCACATTATCACAATCATCGCCTGTAGACGGTTCATCACAAACATCTCCGATACCATCACCATCTGTATCTTCCTGATAAGGATTTGGTAAGGTGCGGCAGTTATCCACCTGGTCACAAATACCGTCACCGTCCGTATCACCACCTTGCCCTTGACAAGGATCAGTAGTATCACAAGCATCGCCGATACCATCCCAATCAGAATCTTCCTGACCTGGGTTAGGAACAAAATCGCAGTTGTCCTGGAAGTCACAAATACCATCACCATCAGAATCACCGCCCTGATTTGCACAAGGGTCTCCACCTCCAGTCACGGTTACTGTTTTATTCACCTGACAGATTAATGACCAGGTAGATGTGTATAACTTAACATAGACATAATAAGTACCAGTTGGCACACTAATCATCTGTGGGTCCGGACAATTCGTACCTGAGCAATTAAATTCTTCTGACCATCCTGAATTGAACACCTGTATTTGAGCGATGGCTGCAGCGGAATGACCGGATACACGGATTTTGTTATCCGCTGTAATTGTAATAGCGATGTTATCACAAATATTGGTTACCGTATCACAAGCATTACCAACACCGTCTCCGTCGCTATCTTCTTGTCCTGGGTTAGCGACAAAAACACAGTTATCCTGATTATCACAAACACCGTCACCATCAGTATCCCCACCCTGGTTGATACATGGATCAACTGGTGTACCTGCACAAGAACAACCATCAGCCTGTACTACATCATTAACTGTATTTGGATTACCATCATTACAGGCAGTGCCTGGTGTAGTTGGGTAGAAAGGATTGAATGGTTGACAATCCTGGTTATTACAAACGCCATCACCATCAGAATCTCCACCCTGGTTGATACATGGATCAACTGGTGTACCTGCACAGGAACAACCATCAGCCTGTACTACATCATTAAAGGTGTTAGGATTACCGTCGTCACAAGCAGTTCCCGGAGTAGTTGGGAAGTTAGGGTTGAATG
>CBDUIU010000334.1:0-5363 GCA_965367335.1 uncultured Saprospiraceae bacterium | reverse complement strand
TTTTTTAGCTGGCTTGAACCGTTTTTTCCCATTAGCCTTTTTCCTGTTTTCCCCATTTCGAATTTTAATCGCTTCTTGCTTATTATGGCGCTTTTTATCTCCGATAAGTTTGTCAATCAAATCATCCCGTCCCATTGCTTTGAGCTTATCCCGTATGAGTTGATGGTTTTCTTTCTTATACCAAAAAAAGAAAAGGTGCTGCCGCTTTTTCTCCTTTGCTGATCTGGCAGTATATACCGGACGAAGGGTGTAAGGGTGTAATCCGGTATAATAAATGATAGTACCGACCGTCATTGGTGTGGGTGTGAAATCTTGCACCTGTTCCAGCTTGAAGCCCATGTCCTTAGTCTCTGCAGCCAGATTAGCCATTTCCTCTTCGGTAGACCCCGGATGACTGGAAATAAAGTAAGGAATCAGCGGCTGATTCAGCCCATGCTTTTTATTGATACGCTCGTAACGTTTTTTAAATTCATGAAAGTGCTTAAATGAGGGTTTTCGCATAATGCGTAGTGTCGCATCCGAAGTATGTTCGGGAGCGACCTTTAAGCGACCACTTATATGACAAGTTACCAACTGTTCCATGTATTCTTCCTGACTGCCATCATTTTTCTTGTTGTAACTGTCTACTAAAAGGTCATATCGAATTCCACTGCCAACAAAAGCTTTCTTAACCTCCGGATGAGCATCCACCTTGCGATAGATTTCCGTCATCGGTTTATGACTTGTATCGAGGTTACTACAAATTACAGGGTGAATACAAGAAGGTGCAACACAGCGGTCACAAATTGCCTGCACTTTCCCTTTCATTTTATACATGTTTGCAGAAGGACCACCCAAATCACTAATATACCCTTTAAAGTCTGGCATCTTAGTCACTTTATCCACTTCTTTCATTATAGATTCCTCAGAACGACTGGCAATAAATTTACCTTGATGAGCTGAGATAGTACAAAAACTACATCCCCCAAAACACCCACGGTGCATATTTATGGAGAATCGGATCATCTCATAAGCAGGTACGGAACCGCGCTTGCTATATTTAGGATGAGGCATCCTGGTGTACGGCAAATCAAAAGAGGTATCAATCTGTTGTTCCGACATTGGCGGATAAGGGGGATTGACGATGAGATTGTGATCTCCACAGCCCTGTATCAAACGACGAGCTCTAACCTTGTTAGATTCTTGTTCAATATGTTTAAAATTTTGGGCAAAGGAACGTTTATCTCGTTCACAACGCTCATGGGAGTGAAGGTGAAAATCCTCCCAGTTTTTATTTAACGGGATATTTTCTTGTCGCGGATGAAGAACAGCTGTTTGGGGAACCGTTTTTATGGAAGAGAAAGGCACTCCTTTGTTGAGCAGTCGAATAATCTCACGCAGCGGCATTTCGCCCATACCATAGACCAACATGTCTGCCCCGCTCATTGACAAGATGTTGGAAAATAATTTATCAGCCCAATAATCGTAATGCGTCACACGTCGCAAAGAGGCTTCAATACCACCAATTAATATGGGGACTTCAGGAAAAAGATTTTTGAGAATCTTTGTATAGACGGTAGCAGCATAATCAGGGCGAAACCCTGCTTTTCCTCCTGGGGTATAAGCATCTGTGGATCGGCGACGGCGAGCTGCCGTATAATGATTAACCATACTATCCATACAACCAGAAGTGACGCCGAAAAAAAGCCTGGGCGCTCCTAACTTGGTAAAGTCTCTCAGGTCATCTTGCCAATTTGGTTGTGGAACTATGGCCACCCGCAATCCTTCACTTTCCAGAATACGCCCGATCACAGCCGAACCAAACGCCGGATGATCTACATATGCATCACCTGAGATTAGAATTACATCCAACTCTTCCCATCCACGCATTTCAACTTCTTTCTTGGTGATGGGCAACCACTCGGTTACTGATTGATTATCAAACATATCTACAAGGTAAAGATTTTCTAACTGCAAATATCGGTAAACTAGCCAGAACTTGGTTGTTTATGATTATATTCCTTAAAACCCAACACAACATAATTCGCAACAATCATAAGTATATCTGAGCATTCCTAAGCGAAAGAACACCCTTCCTTTGGCATCATATTTGGCTTTTTCCTAACGAATTATAAATAATCCTTCCTCCTACATCAGAATGGCCCCCGCCATTTCTTATTTGTCTTCCTCCCATAATAATACTAATGCTAATTATTCCCAAACAAGAAAATCGTCAATGAATCTTGCTTTAGACAACAAGCTTGTTTCTACCACTTCGGAAGATGTTGTTGATACTTTTATGGAGTACTCCTGTGATGCCGTATTCCTTATTGACTCCAATAATTTTCAAGTGGTAAATGCTAACCAAAGTGCTGCTTTCCTGATGGGTAACTTCAGAGAAGCTTTGTTAGAGTTTACCTTTGATGAACTGGTGGCAGAAGATTATTTAGAGGACTGGAAGGAACATATAGAGGCAACTAAAAATGGTGAACAAGATTCGTTTACTGGAATTCTTCAAACTAGTTTAGGGGACCTTGCAACCGTTGAAATTCGTTCCAAGCTTATTCAACATAAAAACACTTTTAAGATTATCAGCTTTATTAAAGAAGTCTCTGGTTTTGACCATCAGATAAAGGAGTTAAAAAAGCAGTTAGAATTTTATGAGACCATTCTAAATGAAATGCCGATCCAATTTGCGGTCCTGAGTCCGAAATGGCGGTATATGTTCATTAATAAAAAATCGATTGGGGATGATAATGTTAGGAATTGGTTAGTTGGAAAAACAGACCACGACTATTTTATTCATCGTAATAAAGATACAACCATAGCCGATAATCGTGTCAATCAATACAAGGAAGTCGTTAATTCAAAAGTAGGTAAAGAATGGATCGATAAACATACTGGAGTAGATGGAGATGAACAATTTATTTTGCGAAAGCTCTTTCCATACTTTGTCGATGACAAACTCTTATTAACTTTTGGGTTTGGTCTAGACATTACGGATCGGGTAGAAAACGAACAGGAAAGAGTGCAAATGCTGGATGACATCACCAGACAAAACGAAGAACTAAAACAGTTTGCTTACATTATTGCACACGACCTAAAAGAACCCCTTCGGAATATTTCCAGTTTCTCTCGTTTGTTAGAGATGCGATATAAAAAGGTATTTGATGGAGAGGCATTAGAGTTTTTGAACTTTATTACCAACAACGTTACAAGAATGAATAACCTGATGTCTGATTTACTTGGTTATATCACGTTAGATAATTCTGCTTCAGAAATGAGTCTTTTCAATTCGAATATGTTGGTAGAAATTGTTGAAGCTAACATGCAAGTCAGAATTCAAGAGACGAATACCAGTATAATTAAAGAGAATTTACCTGAAATACATTGTAATAAAATTTACTTAACACAACTATTTCAAAATATAATTGGCAACGCTATTAAATTTTGTAAACACTCGCCTATTATTACTATTCGTTGCACAGAAACGGACACCCACCATCAATTTGAAATTGAAGATAATGGAATTGGAATTAGTTTGGAATACCAGGAAAAAATCTTCCGCATTTTTAATCGCCTGAATAAACGCCAGTACGAAGGGACCGGGATGGGGCTTGCAATTTGTAAAAAAATAATTCAATTGCACGATGGAAACATCTGGGTAAAATCAGATGGGGAAACAGGAACCTCTTTCTTTTTTACGGTAAAGAAACAATCAACTTAGCCTTTAAACATACGACACACCTTGCCCCCGGATTGAGATAACCTAACAAAACAATTTTCATGAAAAAATGCGTAATCATTGGTGCAGGTGCAGCGGGCTTGAGTCTAGCTATTTATCTTCGCCGAATTAACATCGAAGTAGAAGTATATGAGCGTAATTCGGCAGAACATAACAGTGGACTTGCTTTTATGATGTTGGAAAATGGCTATCATGTGATTCAAGACTTGGGCTTAGAGGAAGAGTTAATAAAACATATTCGCCCGCTGAGTCAATTTGATTGTCGTTTTTCAAATGGTAAAGGACGTGATATTCAACAAGTAACTAAGATGTTTGGCCTCAAAAGGGCTGATTTAATCAATACCCTTAAATCTGCTTTAACTGATGATATAATTCGCTATGACCATCAATTTAGTCATTTTCAGTATGATGGAAATGGAAATGCCATCGGAGCAGTTTTTAACAATGGTACTGTGGCAACAGGAGATATGTTCATTGGAGGAGATGGTGTTCGCTCCAACGTTCGCAAAATTTTATTTCCTAATGCCACTAATAATTCTACTAGGGTAAAAGAAATTGTATCTTTAATAAAAGCGCCAAAATTAGCCCAGCGACTAGATGGCACCTTTTTAAAAATAAAATGTAAAGCCGGAGGACGAGCTGCCGGGCTTTTGCCAGTCAGCAAAGAAGATGTCGTCTGGTTTTTTCAGTTTGATACCGGCAAAATTCGATTTAAAGGTAGTACTCCAATGCATCGTAAAGCCTTTTTGATTCATCAGGTAGGTTTCTGGGCGAATCCAATTCCTGAACTCATTGAAAAGACAGACTTTAGCAACTCTTATCTTTGGAATACCTTCGACCTCGATCCGCTTCCGCAATACTATCATAATAATATTGGATTGATTGGTGATGCGGCACACGTTTTTTTGACCTTTACTAGTCAAGGAATGAACAGTGCATTGGAAGATGCCCAATGTATGAGTAGACTAATTAATTCCGCAGGAACTAATAATTCTGCGAACGAAATTTTGCAAAAATTTACCGCTCTACGTAAGCCTATAGCTGAAGAATATTTACGAACCGGACGTGCGCTGCAAGAGCATTTCATTGACTTGCAATCCTACGAAGATAAAACGCGAATTCCGCTGGCTGTTTAAGAAAATACTGAAAGAATTTAGCCTTCAATAAACGTTAAGACATAAATTAACACCCACACAAATTTAAGTAGTGAGAATATGGTCCACAAGATCAGTTCTCACTGTTTTTATTTTTGACAAAACCTTCCACGCAAAGAACACGTATATAATATTATTTTATTTCAATAATCGACAATTGAATAAACACTCAATCATGAATCCCCTTCAAAAAAACACCAATTGGCCTGCTATCAATAGCCACCTAAAATTGGAATTAAGGAAATTAAAAATATGGATGACGGCCAAACGCCATGGGATTATCCTTATTTTGGAAGGACAACAGAGTGACTATCGTGCTCTTCTATCTCAACAACTACAGCAACATCTCGGAAATGAACTTCTCCGCTATATCACGAAAGAGGATATTACCGCCAAAAACATCACTGGTATTTCTCGACAGTTGCTTAGCTTTTTACCGTTAAACGGAGGGGTAGTGGTCTTTGACAATTGTTGGGTTCAGCCGT
>CBDUIU010000333.1:0-5368 GCA_965367335.1 uncultured Saprospiraceae bacterium | reverse complement strand
AGTTGGCGCAGTTCGGGCCATCTTCGTTGCAATCCAGTAGGTCATTATCGGTAGGCGGGCAGGAAGCACCTGGCACATATACCGCAATCTTTGAATCATAATCCGCAGTTTGGCACATATCAAGTTCTGCCAAGCCGGTGAATTCCGGTGTATAAGCATACCAAATATCCCGGTAGATGGAGTCTGGTGCAGGGTTGTTGGCTACCGTACAATTGGCGTTCAAATGCAGGGGACCGTCTGTGGTTGCTCCGTTTGTAGAGAAAGTCATGTTCACAGTATCTCCAATGGCAATGGCATCAGCACAGTCGTCATTAGCTGGTGTTTGCGCGAAGAGATTACTGCCCATGAATAAACAGAGCGCGAATAATAAGAGTACATTTCGTTTCATATTAAGCATCGTTTGTTTATAAAAAATAATAAATTAGAAGCGCACGAAAACCCTATGATTAAGCATAGGTGTTTTATATCCTGCTTTTCATAAAAGCAAAATAATTGTAGTAAGATTTTAAATAGGGGAAAGTAAATTCTCAGAAAACACTGAAAGATAAAGGTACTAGCTTAAGTCAGAGGAGAATTTAATAGATTGCTTTTTGGTTGATTTAGCAACATGAAATATGTTGGAACCGCTAAATTAGGAAATATTTGAAATAAAAAGAATATTTTTATTCTAATATTATTTGGCGTTGGCGCTTAAGTATAGGTGAAAATGCCATAAGTACGGCTTTTGCCTACCTCAGGTAGATGGGTTTAATTAAAAGGAAAAATTAACGCTTTCTCCATTTTTTCAATATTTTGTTTAATGACCAGGTCATTACTGTCAGCTGCTTTTGCATGATGTAGAAATCCACGGGACTCTTCAAAGCGTTGCTCCATAAAGCATAGATGAGCGAGGTTCAAGGCTGCTAAAGCCTGATCATTGCCTGGACTGAGGCCAAGGTCCAATGCTTTTTTGAGATGTACTTCACCAGGGGCCAGGTCTTTATGCTGAAGATCGATCATTCCTTTTACAAAATGATAATAGGCTCTATTTCTTTTGATCAACCATGCTGGTTTTTTTATTTGACGTAACAGGTGCTCTGCCTCATCAATTTTTCCTTTTCGCAATTTAATAAAAGCTGCCCATACTGTTCCAAACATGACCAAGGTGCCTATCAGCAGGATTGCAGCAAGGTATAGGTACCAGGCACTTTCCAATCCCTGCTGTACATGTAGCAGAATTCCCAAAATAAGGAACAGAACGATGAGTGCGTATCTTATCCAGAGCGTGGTCATTTTTGGTGAAATAGTTTTTCTAGAGAAAAAGAGATCAGTTTATTATGGATGATGAACATAGCCTTTTTTACTTAATAACATCCAGTTTCCCTTTACTTCTAAAAAAGTGCCAGAGGGAAAGGCCGGACGAAAGGTCTGCTCGTAAAAAGCTTTAGCACATTCCAGATCCTGATCAGAATATGCCAACCGGTTGTACATCAGTAATCCATCAGGAGCGATCAGTGTTTTTAATTGTTCGAGAAATTCAGGTTGCTCAAAGGCCTCCGGGACCAAATCATCCAGAAAAATATCCATCGCAATTAAGTCGAACTGTTCGCGACATTGTTGGACATAGGCGAAGGCATCCGCACAAATCACCTGAATTGGTGATTTTAGTTCAGAGGTAACATATTTATGCGCCAGATAAACAACTGATTCGTCAATTTCTACGGCCGTATACCGAAATTTTTTCCCAAAATTTTTTTCCAGCATATAAGGGATGCTACCCAAGCCTAATCCGAGTAATAACACGCGACTACCTGGTAATTTAGACAGATCCAGGTGCTGAAAGGCAGTAGAAAAATTATCGTAGAGGTCACCGTAAGAGTAAACTGCATTAGCGGTGCAGAGTTGGAAACGGCCACGGTTTAAACTGACGTACAAGTGTGGGTTGTGTTCACTCGGGGCACTTTCCAAATGGAACTCAAATAGATGACTCAGCCATTTCTTCCAGCGTGGAATTTGCACCATTCTAATACCTGTGTTTTACAAGGTTGGTCGTGTTTCTTGTACTTGCTTATTCTCTTAGAAACTAATTATGCTTCTGTCTTATCCCAACGACGACTAGGCGAAGTTAGCCCAAAGACGTGTTCAATCATGGCACGGTCAGCAGTCGATAATTCAAGGTCTCGTCTGGACATCACTCGCTCCGCTACTTCGAAGGCTTTTTTAATATGATAGGTAGAATAACCCTCATAACCGCCCCAGGCAAAGGAGGGAATGAAGTTTCTGGGAAACCCAGCGCCAAAGATGTTTGCAAAAACACCCACTACGGTACCGGTGTTAAACATGGTATTAATCCCCGACTTGGAATGATCCCCCATGATGAGACCACAGAACTGTAGGCCAGTGGGAATAAATCGTTCTTCCGGATAATTCCAAACCCTTACTTCAGCGTAATTATTCTTCAGGTTAGAGCAATTGGTGTCAGCACCGAGGTTGCACCATTCACCGATGACAGAATTTCCAATATAGCCGTCATGTGCTTTACTGGAATAACCTTGGAAAACGGTATTGCTTACTTCCCCTCCTACCTTACAATGTGGGCCAAGGGTTGTTGCACCGTAGATTTTCCCACCCATTTTCACCTGAGAGTGATCACCCAAAGCAAAAGGGCCCCGGATCATAGCGCCTTCCATCACGGTAGCGTCTTTTCCGATATAGATCGGTCCGGTACTGGCATTTAGAACAGCGCAGCTGACAGTTGCACCTTTTTCGATAAAGATCTGATCGGGAGCTATAATACGGTTGGTATCTGCTATTTTTTCTGATTCCCGGTTCTCAGTTAATAGGTCAAAATCCTCACGGAGGGCTTGATCATTTAAGCGAAAAACATCCCAGGGATATTTAATTTTCAAGAAAGGAGTATCCTCCAGGTCGATGCCTTGCAACTCTTCAATCTCATCATCATTGATCAAGCGATCAAATTGTTTGCGATTCAGTCGGGCAGCGATCAATTCACCTCCATCGAGAAGCGCTTCATTGGTTTCGAGTTGTAAGATCAGGCGACATAGCCGGTCGGATGGCAAAACGGAGCCATTAATGACAAAATTATCTTCCTCAATATGAATGGGGAATTTTTCAGCCAAATAGTCCTGAGTGATAAAAGAGATGCGTGCATTGAGCCAACGTTCCCATTTTTCGCGAATGGTCAATATACCAATACGAAGTTGACCTATCGGGCGAGTGAAGGTCAAGGGGAGCAAGTGGTCACGGGATTCATCATCAAAGAGAATGACGTTATTCATAGTAGCTTGATTCCGGTAGATGGGGAATATTTATTTTAGATGCACAAGTTTAGGGAAATTTCAAATAAAACGGGCAAAAATTGGTATAAAAGTAACGCAAAGAAGCCCTGGCAGTGAAATCTACCAGAGCTTCTTTACAGATTGTCTGTAACGAACAGGAATTATTCCTCGTCTTGAGCTTGCGGATTGTCCTTAGCGAATTTGGCAAATTTCTTATTGAATTTGTCAATTCGTCCGGCTGTATCAACAAATTTCATCTTACCGGTAAAGAACGGGTGAGAAGCATTGGAAATCTCCAATTTGATCAGCGGGTATTCTTTGCCGTCTTCCCAAGTGATGGTATCCTTGGTATTAGCGCAAGATTTAGAGATGAATGCGTGATCCGCAGCGAAATCCTTGAAGACAACCAGTCTGTAATCGGAAGGATGTGTATCTTTTTTCATGTCAATTGAGTTCTTTTTTACTTTTGGAGTGCAAAGATAAAACTATTTTAGGTAAAATCAATGGGATTTTCAAGAAATTGGGTGGTGATCCGCTTGTTACGGTTTCATCATAATATTAGCCATAAAAGGAAAGGGTTCGAACTAACTTCGAACCCTTATTATTCTTATGCTGATTACCAAAGACCAGCAAAGTAATGACTATGGTCTGACCTTCAGCGCTTTTTTTATTTTAGCGATTTACTTTTTCTTTTTGCCCTTAGCTGTTTTGCTTTTTTTTGCAGCTTTGGCTTTAGCCTTGGCTTTTTTAGCAGCAGCTTTTTCCGCTTTTTTTGCTTTCTCAGCTTTTGTTGATGCTTTTTTCAAAGCAGCTTTCAGGGATTTGACTTTCTTATTTAGTTCTTTTACCGTCTTTTTAGACTTACTAGTTTTACTCATAATGAAAAGATGTTAAAATTAAATTGATTTAAAATTAACGCGAAGTTAACATTGAGAGATGACAATTGCAACCTTCGTACGTTTTTTAGGAAATAACTTAATAAGATGGAGCATTTTTACGAAAATTGTTAGAAAAGAAAAATAATAATATGTGTAAATTACTCATTTGCAGTTGGTAATCTTAAGTAAGTAAATGTAGGTGTACTTGTTAAGCGGCTAGAGAATTGTTCGTTGATGATTTTAAAAGGCTGTTTCGCCGCAGTGATGTCAATACATTCACTGGAATTAGTCACCTCAGCTACCTTTTCGATTCGCCATATTTTTGTAGTTTAGATGCTGTATATAAGCCTAGTTTTAGAGGCGCAAGGGAAAAACAACCAAATGAACGAACCAGAAAAACCATTCGAGAAGACCCGTCGGCGTCTCATCGGCAAATTCAATTATACCAGTGTCATCGCTGCGGTCCTTGGCATTGCCTTGGGCTCTGTTTTTACTTTTTACTGGAACGACCTCTCTCAGTTTTATACCAACAAAATTGGTTTTGGCTTTCTGGCCTTACTCATCCTGCTAGCTTTTTATATTCTTGCTAATATTATTCGGAGTTATTTAAGCCGGGAATACGATAGCGCCATTGTGCGCATTAGTGAAGAGCTGAAAATTGTGATGAAGAAGCGAGATGAGTGGCCGCAGATGTTGAGAAATGTTGCGCTGGAGCTCAAACCTTTTCTCCAACTTTATTCACTAAACCGTACCCTGGCTTTCGTTGTGATTTCCATTGCTTCGGTACTCGGCGGGATCATAGCCATTCAGCAAAATAAACTCATCGATAATCAAAATGATATCGTTGAAAATCAAAACGAACTTTTTGCCATTCAAAACGACTATATCGCCCAGGAACTGGAAAAGGTGAATCAGCAAACCGAATTATTCGCCTTGCAAACTGAATTACTACGAAGACAAAATACTAACCTCGAACGCCAAACTCAGCTGCTCTCCGAACAAAACATCTTAGTTAGTGCCCAAAACAATCGAGTGGACGAACAGGTGGGACTGATGCGTGCTCAGAATGATTTGCTCACGGGCCAAAATACGCGGATCGATACGCAAAATTATAGCATCACGGTGCAGAATAACCTGCTCGAAGCTGATCGACGCAGTTCTTTGGTCTTTTTAATGAGTAATGTACTGGATAAGGTTGATGAGGAGATTAAA
>CBDUIU010000332.1:0-5379 GCA_965367335.1 uncultured Saprospiraceae bacterium | reverse complement strand
TTCAAATTCATTCTTTTATTTTTAGCGTTTATCGCTACCGGTACGCTTGTTTCTTCCTGTGGCGATAGTGCAGCAGACAAAACCGAAAATGCCGAAAAACAAGGCAAAGAATATACCTCTGCTTACGTTTGCCCCATGCATTGTGAAGGTAGTGGAAGCGCGGAGCCTGGTAAATGCCCGGTTTGCAAAATGGACTATGTCGTAAATGAGGATCATCAGGGAGATGGACACAACCATGATGATCACGAAGGACATACTCACTAAAGAAGAAAAGGTGCTGATTCGTCTTTCCTGGGGTAAGTTGCCCTTTACAGTACCCCTCCAGAGAAGAACAATTTCCTGGTCAGTACATTAAGAAAAAGCGGGAGATCGTATCTGCATATACCGTCTCCCGATTTTTTTTAGTAAGCTCCGATGAATTTTAAAAATGAATAAAGCATTACAAATTTTAGCTAAAAAAAATATCCGCATCACCCCCATGCGGCAGCTCATCCTTGCGTTTTTTATGGAAACGCCACAGGCTATTGGCCTGGTCGAATTAGAAACTGTTTTTCCTAAATCAGATCGAATTACGATGTACCGGACTTTAAAAACCTTTGAAGAAAAAGGTATTCTTCATAGTATCGTAAATGGTTCGGCTGAGGTGAAATATGCGCTTTGTCCGGAACATTGTTCTCCGCAACAACACCAGGATCTCCATCCACATTTCCAGTGTACCCAATGCAATCAGATTGTATGCCTGGAAATGGTTGTAATCCCATTCGTTCCTTTGCCCTCCGGATACACGACCACCGAAAGGGAAATGACGATTAAAGGCATTTGTCCTAATTGCCAAAGCTAACTTTGCAATAGCATTGCATTTCTTTATCAGGTACATTTGTAGAAAATCAAATCCAATGTACCTACTCCTATTTATGTTAGCTTTTTATTTCCTGGTTTTCTTTTTACGCTCCTTTTTGCTTTGGAAAAAAACCGGCATTAATCCAATGACTTTTGATGGCACTGATGATGCGCACGGGTTTAATGGCCGGCTCTTTAAATTCATTGCTGTAATCGAATTCCTGGTGGTGCTCGTTTATGCTTTGCAAAAAGAGGCTTATACTTATTTGCTACCTTTTTGGTACCTGGAACATGACCTATTAAAAACTATAGGTTGGTTGCTCCTCGGCATTTCCTTGATTTGGGTATTTATTGCCCAACTGCAAATGGGTAATTCCTGGCGTATCGGTATCGACAAAAAACGGGAAACAAAACTGGTTAGCTCCGGCCTTTTTAGTATTTCCCGCAATCCCATTTTCCTGGGTATCCTAGTTGCTGACCTTGGTTTATTCCTGGTTATCCCAAATGCCTTCACCTTGTTGATAGCGGTACTCTCCTACGCCTCGATCCAAACTCAGGTAAGATTAGAAGAACAATTCTTACACACCGAAAAGGGGCAACAATATGTAGATTATCAAAAGCGGGTGAGGCGTTGGTTGTAAAAATTCCTTCTCAAAATTTTTGCATTTTTTTTCAACAGCTATTAAATTTGTCGCTGACTTTTTCGAACATTTATAGCAAGATTAATTGATATGAATATTACGATCAAGCAGCTAACCAAAATTTACGGCACTCAACGAGCTGTAGACAACATTTCTTTTGAGGTCAAAAAAGGGGAAATCCTCGGTTTTCTCGGGCCTAATGGTGCTGGCAAAACAACGACCATGAAGATGATCACCTCTTACCTGCTTCCCGACCAGGGAAACATCCGGTTGGGTGGTAAGGATGTTGTTACAGAAGGTGCTGCCATCCGTAAATTAATCGGTTATCTGCCGGAGCATAATCCGCTGTATCTGGATATGCCTGTGATTGATTACCTCAATTACTGTGCTGCCCTCCAGGATATTGAACCGGCCGCTGTACCGCAACGAGTACGGAAAATGGTTGCACTTTGCGGATTGGACAGCGAAAAACACAAAAAGATCGGGGAGCTTTCCAAAGGCTATCGACAACGAGTTGGTTTGGCACAAGCCATGATTCATGATCCCGAAGTGCTTATCCTCGATGAACCCACTACCGGGCTGGATCCCAACCAGATCGTTGAGATCAGAAAATTAATCAAAGAAATTGGCCGGGAAAAAACCATCATCCTGAGCACCCATATTCTTCCGGAAGTTGAAGCCACCTGTGATCGGATTCTTATCATCAACAAAGGAAAGATCGTGGCGGATGGAACGGCAGAAGACCTGCGCAAACAATCACAAGGTAAAGAAGTTCTTCAGGTGAAAATTGAAGATGGCGAAGCCGAAGCCATTCGTAGCAGCTTACAATCCCTGGCTTCCGTTGAGATCGCTAAGATCCTGGGCGATCAACGGTTTGAAGTGATCAGTTTGCCCGATCAAAGTTCCAAACGTAGCATCTTCCAATGCTGTGTCCAAAACAATTGGATCCTGACCGAAGCTATTCCTTCTGAGAAAAAACTGGAAGACATCTTCCGTAATCTAACTTTAAATTAGGGGGCCAGAAGTAGCAGAGGGGCCAAAGGGGAAAAAGGGATCCCCTCAGCCCCCTTTGGCCCCTCTGCTACTTTTCCCCCCTTCTCAATTCATCCACTATGAAAGCAATTTGGATAATAGCAAAAAGAGAATTACAGGCTTTTTTTGATTCCTTGTTTGCCTATATCTTGTTAATCTTATTTTTAGGGCTAAGTGGTTTTTTTACCTGGTTTGCCGTAGGGGACATTTTCTTTGTCAAACAAGCCAGCTTACGCATCTTCTTTCAAATCGCCTACTGGTCTTTGTTTCTTTTTATACCAGCTATAACCATGCGAATGATAGCTGAAGAACGTAAGAGCGGTACCATTGAATTATTGCTGACCAAGTCCATCAGCCATCGGCAAGTAGTCTGGGGAAAATTCCTGGGTGGTTTATTATTGATTGGAATTGCGCTGGCCTTTACCCTACCCTACGTCATCACCATAGCCAACATCGGAAATCTGGATAATGGTGCGACCATTTGTGGCTATCTGGCATTGATACTGATGAGTTCAGCCTACCTCGGCATTGGGCTATTTGCCAGCAGCCTGACGGACAATCAAATTGTAGCTTTTTTGTTATCATTGGCTATCGGCATTTGCTTTCATTGGTTGTTTGGTATCATAGCTGCCACGAATACAGGAACTATTGCAGAGGTTTTTAACGGATTAGATATGCATTATCATTTTGATAGTCTGTCCAGAGGCCTTATTGATTTGAAGGATGTGCTCTACTTTCTATCCCTGGCCTTCTCCGGGCTGTTGCTTTCCGAAATTTTGTTGAACAAACACAACATCACGAGCTAAGCATGAAATCATCAAAATTATTTTTATCCGCCGTACTTATTCTGGGTATTGTCATTATGACTAATTTATTGTTAGGAGAGTTCTCCTTACGATTTGATTTGACGGAGGACAAGCAGTACACGCTAAGCGATGCCACTAAAAACATGCTCGCTGAACTGGAAGAGCCTATAACCGTCAAAGCATTTTTTTCCGAAGAACTACAACCGGAAATCGCCAAGACAAAAACGGATTTCAGGGAGCTACTCCAGGAATATGCTGAACGCTCTGACGGCATGCTGGTATATGAATTTTTAGATCCCAACAAAGACGAGGAGATCAAACAAAATGCCTTGCAAGCTGGTGTGCAACCCACCATCATTAGTGTCCGTGAAAAAAATGAATTGACACAAAAAGAAGCTTTTATGGGTGCTGTGTTAGAAATGCGGGAAGAAAAAGAAGTGATCCCGTTGCTCCCTCCGAACTCACCTCTGGAATATACCTTGACCACGAGCATCAAAAAGCTGGCTGTGCTGGATAAACCATCGGTTGGTCTGATACAAGGTCACGGCGAACCTGATATCTCTGAAATGATCGAGGTATACAATAACCTGTCAGTTCTTTACAGCTTTGAGCCTTTACGCCTTAATGACACCCTGCCCATTCCAGATCGCTTTCAAACCATAGCTTTAGTAAGACCGACCGATTCGATCCCTCCCGATCACCTTAACAAACTAGATGATTTTTTGGGTCGGGGTGGTCAGCTCTTTGTCGCTATTAATCGAGTTAATGGCGACCTTCAACAATCCCGTGGCGTTGAGATTACGACTGGTTTGGAGGGATGGTTAAAGGAGAAAGGTATTGAAGTAGATAATAAATTCATTGTTGATGCCAGCTGCGGCGCGGTCTCTGTCAGTCAACAGCGTGGGTTTTTCACGACGATGAACCAGATCAAGTTTCCCTATTTACCCATTATTCAAAAGTTCGCTGCCCATCCGATCACCAAAGGTTTAGAGGCAGCTGTCTTTCAATTTGCCAGTGAAGTAAAACCAACCGGTACCAAACCGGAGCTGACCTTTACGCCAATTGCTTTTAGTTCGGAAAAATCAGGAACTGCCGCTACTCCGCTATATTTCAATATCCAAAAACAATGGACCGATCGAGATTTCCCAAGTGCTAACATTCCAGTTGCAGGAATACTGGAAGGCAACATCGTTGGCGACACCCCAGCTAAGATCGTTGTAATTGGAGACGGCGACTTCCCGATCAATGGCTCCCGACAACAATTTCAACAGCTGCAACCAGACAATGTCAGCTTGATGGTAAACAGCATCGACTGGCTTTCTGATGATACCGGTCTGATCGACCTTCGGACAAAAGGGATTGCTTCCCGTCCAATTGACCAACTGGAAGAATCGACCCAAAATCTACTCAGTTATTTAAATTTTCTTTTACCCATTATTTTGGTGATCCTTTACGGTTTTATCAGATCACAACGGAATAAACAAATTAGAATCAAACGTCAAGAAGAAAGTTATGTTAATGGATAATAAAAAATTAGCCCTGACACTTGCCGTGCTCACCGGCCTCTTTTTGCTCGTTCGTTGGATGAAGGGAGAAAAAAATGTTCGTAATTTTGACGCTACCTTGTTTGTATTGGATACTTCCCAGGTTAACTCCATCAAATTGTATCCGGCGGTAGATCAACAAGCGGAGGTCCATTTTTCACGGGAATCAGATGGCTGGCAGGTCAGCCAGAAAAATATCACATCACCCATACCGGCCAGCAAGGTAACTGCGTTGCTTCGTTCTATCCAGAATATTAAACCTTCTCGCTTAGCCGCCCGGACAAAGGACAAATGGGAACTGTACCAGGTGACGGATTCATTGGGGACCAGGGTAGTGTTAGCAAATGCCAACGGAGAAACGCTGGCGGATGTCATCATCGGTAAATTTTCCTACCGGCAAGCACCACAACAACCCGGAGTTGGAGGACAACAAGGTATTTCCGGGATTACTTATGTGCGTAATACAGAAGATGAAGAGACCTTTGCGACAGAAGGATTTCTAAGTATGACTTTTAA
>CBDUIU010000331.1:0-5381 GCA_965367335.1 uncultured Saprospiraceae bacterium | reverse complement strand
GGTTACGATATTATCGATACCTTTTCCATCAAGCTCACCCGTGACGCAGAATTATACATTGATGATGAATTTTCCGGTGACTTGATCGAGAAGATCAAAAAGAGTTTGACCAAACGCAATGTAGGGCCTGCTTCTCGACTAGTGTATGACCGGACCATGCCCAAGCATTTATTGGAATTCTTGAAAGATATGTTTGAGTTGGATGAAACCGACCTCTTACGGGAAGGTCGTTATCACAACAACGCAGACTTTTTTGCCTTTCCTGACTATGGCATGACGCACTTACAAAATGTACCACTTCCTCCATTACATTATAAAAAACTGGAGCGTGCCCGTAATATTTTTACCTCCATCAAACGTAAAGATCACTTATTGCATGTGCCTTTCCAATCCTATGAATCGGTCATTCGTTTCTTTGAAACGGCAGCCAAGGATCCCAAGGTGACGCACATTAAAGTTGTTCAATATCGGGTCGCCAGGCGATCCCGGATCATGCAGGCGGTTATGAATGCGGCAAAAGCGGGCAAACAGGTTTCCGTATTTATTGAAGTCAAGGCCCGTTTTGATGAGGAAGCCAATTTAGCATGGGGTGAAAAATTAGAGAAGGCCGGGGTGACAGTTCATTATAGTTTTCCCGGGTTAAAAGTGCATTCCAAGTTAGCTTTGGTTTGTCGGGTAGAAAATGGGAAAACGAATTTTTATTCCTACCTCAGTACTGGTAACTTTCACGAAAAAACAGCAAAGCTATATGGTGACTTAGGATTATTTACTGCAGATCCGCGAATCACCCAGGAGGTGGCCCGTGTCTTTTCCTTTTTGGAAACGGAAAAGTTACCCATATTGGAATTTGAACATTTGTTGGTAGGCCAATTCAATTTACGCCCTGCTTTGGAAGAAATGATTGCACAGGAAGTTGCGAATGCAAAAGCCGGAAAAAAAGCAAGGATCACACTGAAAATGAATAGTCTTCAAGACCCTAAGATGATCAACCTGTTATATGAGGCCAGCCAGCAAGGAGTTAAGATTGTCATGATCATCAGGGGTGTCTGCTGCCTGATTCCTGGTATACCTCGTATCAGTGATAATATCAAGGTGATCAGTATTGTTGATCGTTTCCTCGAACATGCCCGGGTATTTATCTTTCACAATGATGGAGATGAAAAAATATATCTTTCCTCCGCAGATTGGATGACACGAAACCTGAGTTATCGGGTAGAAACTATTTTTCCGATCTACGATGAAGCTATTCGGGAAGAAATAAAGGAATACATTCGGATACAATTAAATGATAATGTAAAGGCCAGGATAATTGATCCCAGTCAATCCAACAAGTATTATCAAAATGGACAGAATGACTTGAGCTTAAGATCTCAAATAGAAACTTACTACTTTATAAGGAGAAAAATGGAGATGAAGTAAAAGAAGAAATCATCTAATCAGTTCCCACTCCAGGCTATTCATAATGTTTAGGAAGAACGACTCAAATTCTGCTAAACCTTTGGGTGCATCATAGCGATTGATCACTGATTTTCCAACACCATCTTTTTTTATAAAACTCACAGTTGAGGGCAATTCCACAATATCCCGTGCGGTATCAGGATAAAGATCCGGCATTTGAAAGAACCCAACTAAATCAGCATAGGCAATAATCTGACTGACAAGATCATGAGAAAGCCGGGCTTCAAAAACCCCCAGCCGCTCCACATGCTTCCGGCCAATATAGGTAACCCGGCCATCATCAAAAATTTTGTATTCAAATACAGGACATTTACCATAACAACCTGTTTGCTGTAAACCAGCAACCTGCATGGCAATGGGTGGCAAAGGCTTTATTGGCGGAGGCCGAACCAGGGTGGTACTATCCGCCTTTATTGTTTCTAATGGCTTAGGTGCCTCCAAACGATGTTGCTTCTTACGTCCGCAAGCCGGAAACATAAAGAAAACAACTATAAGTAAGCACCATGTTAGAAAGTGTTTCATATGTCAGACCTATTGTACGGCCACAATTTGATCCCTACTTTTCCAAAAATGTAGCAAGCCTATCTGCTCCTATCCACTTCATCATCATTACAACTGGCCTACTATTTTTTCTTTTTATCTTTATCCCCTTTGATGCGTTGTTGTTCCTTCAAAGCATCTTCTAAACGCTGTTGGAAACCACCTTTCTTTTTGGGCTTTTTTCGATAAGCCTCCAACTCCTTTTTGATCTTTTCTTTATCGATCAAATAGTTTTTAGTCACAATGGTTTGAGCAATATTAAAGGTATTAGAGAAAAACAGGTAACAGGTTAATCCTGCAGCAAAGCTATTAAAAAAGCCCATGAACATGATCGGCATCACATATTGCATGTATTTCATCATCGGATTGCTCATGGACATATCCATGTGTTTGGTGTTATAGTACGTATAGATTAACGTAGTTACGGCCCAAAGCAGCGTAAACAAACTAATATGCGCGCCCATTCCCAAAGGTAACTCGAATGGAAGTTTGAAGAAGACATCATAGGAAGATAAGTCAGTGGCCCATAAAAAGCTGGCTTGCCTAAACTCAATGGAGGCAGGGAAGAACCGGTAAAGCGCAAACCAGATAGGCATTTGCATGGCAATGGGCAAACAGCCTCCAAGCGGACTGACTCCAAATTCCCGGTACAACTTCATGGTTTCCATCTGCTGTTTTTGCTGATCTTCCCCATGCTTTTCCTTAACTGCAGCCATTTGAGGTTTCAATGCACCCATCTTAGATTGGGAGTAAAGCATTTTGTAGGTCAACGGATACAATGCTAATTTAACCAAAACCGTCAAAGCTAAAATGACCAAGCCTTTGTTACCAATAAATGAAGACAAGAAATTAAACAGGGGACGAATGATCCAACGATTGATGGTTCCAAAAATAGATCGACCATAAGGAATGATGTCCTCTAATTCATTCTCAAATGCTGCCAAGCGTTTGAATTCGTTAGGGCCGATATACATCTGCATGGCAATGGTTTCATCTGCTCCTCCATTAAAGGGGATTTGGATTTGCGAACCCAGCTTTTTCAAATCCTTACTATCTTCTGCTAATATTTCAGTTTCAAGCTCCGCTGACTTAAAGACATCCTTAGCCATTAAAGATGAATTAAAGAATTGGTTAGAGTGACTGACCCATTTAATTGGTTCTTCGTTTACCTTTTCAGTTTCACTGGACGTACAGGAACAATAGTCCGGTGAATCTTCTACTGTTTTCCAATAGACAGAACTATAGTTGCGCTCGTAATAATCATTCCGTTCCAGTTTGCCAAGATAGTTTTGCCAGTTGAGTTCAATGCTACCTTCATCATTACGCAACACATTATTCAAGCCTTTGAAACTTAAATCATAATCCAGGACATAGTCATCAGGGGCTAAGGTGTAACGCTGCTCAAAATAGCCATCTCCGGCAGGAGCGCGGAAAGTAATGGTATTTCCAGATTGCTCAGCAGTAAAAAACAGGGAAGAAGATCTGATTTCAGTAACTACGGCGCCATTCAGCGGGAGAGTATATTCAAACCGATTTTTTTCATCCTCCAGTAAATATAAAGGTGCACGCGCATCATCTCCGTTCTCATCTGTATAAGAAGATTGGTACTTTTTTAATTGTGCTTTTACAATTCGACCGCCTTTGGAAGAAAAGGTCAGTTTGATTACCTTGTTTTCCAGGATATATTCTTTCGCGTCCCCCACCATACTAGATCCAAAATCTCCAAATTGCAGGTTTATTGCCGCCATTTTAGTACTATCATCCTCTTGAACTACCGTTGCTTGCGCCTGCAAAGCAGCTTCTACCGGGTCCGGCTCAACCTCTGGCAGTCTGGCCAGGCTATCCTGTACTTGTTGAACTTGGGCTAATGAATCTTGTCTGGCTTGGATCTCTGCCCGTTCTGCTTCGGTAGGTCCATTAATTTTCACCCAAATAAAAAGCAAAACGAAGATAAGGCCAAGGCCTATGAACTGATTTATCGAATTCTTATCCATTCTATTAATTCTAATATCTTAATGTACAGTTATCTATTTCTTACTCCCTAAACAAACGATCTGTATAACCGTTTTCAAAAACACCCGCAAATGTACAACTTTACGTCAGAATGGCGTAGTGTCAAGGATGATTATTGAAAACTTCTCGACGAAAGAAGCTTAGTAATTGAATGCCAGGTAATTGAAAGGGCTTCGTTTGGTAACGATAGATATTCCCACAATAGGCTATGAATGACCAAAGACACTTCGTTTTTCCTTATATTTGTTTCTCACTAAAATAAACCCATTTTGGCTGGAAATACCTTTGGACATCTATTTAAAATTGCCACTTTCGGTGAGTCCCATGGCAAGGCACTAGGCGTCATTATCGACGGTTGCCCTCCTGGAATTGAGATCCATGAAGAATTTATTCAATCGGAACTGGCTCGCCGTCGCCCCGGCCAATCAAAGATTGTCACCCAGCGAAAGGAAGCCGATCAGGTGCAGGTCTTGTCAGGAGTTTTTGAAGGAAAATCAACGGGTACACCTATAGCTATGGTGATTTTCAATGAAGATCAGCGATCAAAAGATTATTCTCATATTGCCGATAAATTTCGACCTTCCCATGCGGATTTCACTTACCAGGCTAAATATGGTGTAAGAGATTATCGAGGTGGTGGCCGTTCAAGTGCCCGGGAGACAGCAGCTCGAGTAGCAGCCGGAGCAATTGCCAAATTGTATCTGAAGCAAAAAGGGATTGCGGTAACCGCTTATGTGAGCCAGGTTGGTGAGATGGGTTTGAAAAAAAGTTACCAGGAGCTGAATCTTGCAAATATTGAAAAAACGGCAATTCGCTGTAGAGCTCGCAGCCCAAATGATCGAGTTAATCAAAGCGGTGCGAAAGGACGGAGATACCATAGGCGGAATTGTCAGTGCCGTCATTTCTGGTTGCCCGGCAGGCCTCGGCGAACCAGCTTTTGATAAACTCCATGCCGCGCTCGGGAAAGCCATGTTAAGTATTAATGCTTGTAAAGGCTTTGAATATGGTTCAGGGTTTAGCGGAGTGGCGATGCGTGGCTCCGATCATAATGATGCTTTCTACCAGGAGGGTGAGGTGGTAAAAACCAGGACGAATTATTCGGGCGGTATTCAAGGCGGGATAAGTAATGGAATGGATATTTATTTTCGCTGTGCATTTAAGCCGGTAGCAACAATTGTATCAGAGCAGGAATCAATTAATGAGTCTGGAGAATCGGTGACCGTGGAAGGGAAAGGAAGACATGATCCTTGTGTGGTGCCTCGGGCGGTTCCTATCGTGGAGGCAATGGCGGCTTTAGTGATCGCAGATTATTTGTTGTTGCAGAAAAGTGTGAGATAGGGGGCAACCTGGTCACTTGTTGCGGAGAACAA
>CBDUIU010000330.1:0-5384 GCA_965367335.1 uncultured Saprospiraceae bacterium | reverse complement strand
TCGCCTCTCCCATTTTAAATTTCAATTTAATCCATACCCAGAAGTTACAACAATATCAACTAGAGATCGAGGAACGTGGATTGCTGCTAAATGAAAAAACACTGGAACACGAAGTAAGAAAAAATTACTATAATTACTTACAAACCAATCAATTAGAAGTTGTCCTACAGTATGCGCTCGATTTAGTCAATGATAATTTAAAAACGGCCAAAGGACTGGTTAAGCATCACCAGGTCACTAAGGACTATATTTATTCCGTAGAAACTGAGGTCAAATCCGTTGAGAAAGAAATGGCCAAATTGCAGAGTCAAAAGGAAATGGCCAAAGCTTATTTCAATTTATTACTCAACCGGGCTATTGATGCGGAGATTCTGATATCACAAGAAAAACCGGCCATAGTACCCTTTCCTGTCACGCTGAAAGCGGCTTTAGCAAGCGGTATAAAAAATCGCTTAGAGCTGGATCAACTCAAAGTTGCTGCGGAACTAGCAGACCAAAAGATCAAGCTGCGAAAATCTGATCGATTACCGGAATTAAACTTTGTAGCTGACTATGGCTTCCAGGGCACTGGCTATGAGATTAACCGTCAGGGTGACTACGCCATCGGGTCAGTAGTCCTAAGCTGGGAGCTATGGAATGCTGAAACCGGTCTGGCCATAGAACAGGCTAAAGTGGATAAGCAGCTGCTGAATTATCAGCAAAAAGCAGCAGAACAAAAAATTCAAATGGAAATAGTTTCCGCTTTTTATGACCTTGAAACAGCGCAAAAAAGCCTGGCACTAGCCCAAGCAAAAAAAACAAGTGCGGAACAGACCTATCGCTTGGTCAATAAAAAATTTATACAAAAACAAGCTACCGTGGTAGAACTCAATCAGGCGCGCACGCAATTGATACAAATGGAAAAAGAAATTATTATTTCAACCTATGATGTCGCCATAAAACGATTAGACCTCAACTTGGCAATTGGCGATTAAGCTGCCATATAAATCAGACAGGTATCATGACAAACAACCTCCAAAAAACAATAGGCTTACTTTTTCTACTCATGCTCCTCCTACAAGCTTGTGGTGAGGCTGAAGCCTTAGAAGAAGCCCCTACACATACCCCCATCCTCAAAACTGTTTCTACCCAAAAAGTAAAATCGGTAAACTACCAACCGGCCATCATCGCCAGTGGAAAAATAACCATGGATGAATCCATCAGTTTAAGCTTTAAAGCGGGAGGTCAGATCAGGAAGATCTATGCAAAGCAAGGACAATGGGTGAAAAAAGGGCAGGTCCTGGCAGTCCTCAATACCAACCAGGTAGAAGTGCAGGCTGATCAAGCAAACCTGGCAATTGATCGGGTCGCTATATCGATACAATCAGCATCGCTTTTATTGGAAAGAGCAAATACACAATACCAGAATACCCTGGGCTTATTCCAGGATAGCCTGGCCACTTTAGAACAACTGGAACAGGCTAAGGTAAACTTAGATATTTGTGAGAATCAACTACTCACCGCGCAAAAAGAGCAACAAATCAGCGCTAAAACCGAAAGAGGTATTCAATTGGCCCTGGAGGATGCGCAAATCATCGCACCGTCTGACGGAATGGTGATCCAAAAGTTAGTGTCAGAAAATGAAATGATCAGCGGTGGAATGCCAGCCTTGCTTTTTAACCCCAAACAACAAGCGAAGATCATGAAAGTTCATGTCATTGATAAAGAGGTCGTTCAGCTAAATATTGGAGACACTGCCACCCTTTATTTTGATGCCCATCCGGATAATATTTTCATGGGGCAAGTCATTGAGATCGCACACATCACCGATCCGCTTTTTAATACCTACGAAGTCAAAATAGGCTTACATCCCTGTCGGGAAAAATTGTTTTTTGGCTTTATTGGACAAGCAAAAATTAAAGTAGGTAATCGTCGGGCAATCAAATCGATCCCGATAAATGCCTTGTTAAGTGCCGATGGAAAAAAGGGGAAAGTGTTTACCATCAATAATGAAAAAGCAATAGAAACTGCCATCACGATTTTCAAACTGGAAGATGAGCAATTGCTGGTAGCGGATGGCTTACAAGAAAATCAGGAAGTTGTGATTTCCGGAATTGACCATATCCATCACCAGGAAAAGGTAATCGTGAACAATGCGAATTGAGGACGGGAGATGCCTGCCCGACTTTCAGAGGCGGGGCAGACGGCTGCGCACAGGGACAGCAGCTTACCTGGTTTAGCAGCAGAGAACCTTTCGCCAGGAGATAAAAAAACGCTCGAAGACGTAACCTGTCCCACCTCCTACAGTGTCAGCTTGCTGATATGATCGCTCAACCTTGCGGTCAATTTCACAAAGGGACCACTTCGCTAAGGGACGGCACACCAAAATCGCTTAACTTTATTTTAACATTTAACTTACATGAATTTACCGGCTTTAGCGATTAAGTATCACTTGTTCACCATCATGGCATTTGTCATCCTGTTGATGATGGGGCTGTTGTCCTTTTTCAACATGCCAAGAATCGAGGACCCCGTTCTGCATCTGCCGACGGTAGGGGTAACCATTATTTACCCGGGAGCCAGTCCTCATGACATTGAAAAACACGTAGTCGAGTTATTAGAGCCGGCTGTCAACGAATTATCGGATGTAAAAGAAATTAATACGACCATTAAAGAGAGTGTGGCATTTATAATAATTGACTTTGAATATGGTATCGATCCTGATGAAAAGGAAAAGGAGGTACAAGCCAAGGTAAATATTTTTCGAAATCAATTACCGGCCGGAGTGGTAGACATCCAAATTGAGAAATTTTCAACTACTTCGGTAAGGGTTTTACAGATGGCACTTATTTCTAAAACGGCCTCTTATGCTGAACTTGTAGAAACCGGTGAGTCTATTGAAAAAAAATTAGAGAAAATCAATGGTGTTCGAAAGGCAAGTGTTATAGCTTATCCGGAACAAGAGGTGAGAATTGCGCTCAACCCGGTCCAGATGACGCAACAAAACATTTCTTTGAAAGACATTGAAGCAGCGATCAAGGGTAATAATATTAACATCCCGGGAGGCGTCGTTAAAGTGTCGGATCGTCTTTTTAATATTAAAACTTCCGGTGTTTACCATAATTTAGACCAGCTAAAAAATACCATCATCGGAAGCTATGAAGGTAGGTTGGTCTATTTGAAAAATGTGGCGGAGGTATTTATGGATTATGAGGATGAAACCTGGACAGCCAGGTACAATGGACAGCGATGTGTTTTCATTACCCTACAACAAAAAGAAGGGTTTAATGTTTTTTCCATCATCGAGCCGGTAAAAGCAGCCCTGGATAAAATTCAGTTGCCCGAGCAAATGGAATTAAAAATAGCCTTTGATCAATCTGAAGGAGTAAAGCAGAGGATCTCTGGTTTTGGCAAAAACTTACTTCAGGGCATAGCTTTAGTAGGTTTGATCGTCTTTATGCTCTTAGGGTTCCGGTCTGCAACCTTGGTAATGATCTCCATCCCCTTTTCTATCTTAATTGGCCTTTGGATTGTAGATATGGCTGGTTTTAGTTTACAACAAACCACGATTACCGCACTAGTTGTTGCGCTAGGTTTACTAGTGGATAATTCCATTGCCGTTATTGAAAACATCGAACGTTTTTTAAGAGCAGGAGACACGCCGAAAGCAGCAGCCATCAAAGGGACGCAGCAGCTAATTGCACCGGTCGCCAGTGCCACCTTGACCACCATTCTGGCTTTTATTCCTATCCTTAGTATTCAAAATGTTACCGGGGCTTTTATTCGCTCCCTCCCGGTGACGGTGATTGTTACCCTAATGGCCTCTTTCATAATTGCCACTACCCTGACTCCTTTTCTCGCCAGTCGGATCATGAAAAAACCCAACCCCGGATCAGCGAATAATACCACCTGGGGGTTTCGGCAATTGCAAAAATTTGTCAATGGGCCCCTCACCAAGATACTAAACTTAACCTTCCGACATCAATTCCTTACTGTTGGGCTAACAATACTCCTGTTATTGGGAGCTTTCGCATTAATTCCTCAGGTAGGCGTTTCTTTTTTCCCAAAAGCAGAGAAACCCTTATTCAGAATTCAGGTAGAATTACCGGAGGGAAGTAATTTGGATGCGACCAACCGGGCACTTCAATTTGTCGAGTCCGTACTTGACCAACAGCCGGAGGTAGATTACTATCTGACTAATTTGGGCAAGGGGAATCCGCGCTTATACTACAATATGAATTCAAAGGATTACTCCAATCGATTCGGAGAAATTCTGGTTTTTAATAAAAGCTATGAACCGGAGGCATTTTCTGAATTTTTGGAAAAGATCAGGAAACTTTGCAGCCAATATCATGCAGCTCAGATCAACATTATTGAGTTTTCGCAAGGCCCATCTGTGAATCCACCGATCCTGATTGAAGTACACGGAGAAGAATTAGACCAATTACAATATTATGCAAATCAGGTAGCTGGAATTGCCACTCAGATACCGGGAATTATCAACATTAGAAATCCGGTTCGTAAAAACAAAACAGAGCTTTATTTTAATATTAACCGGGATAAATCTTTGTTGATGGGAGTACCCTTGCCGGAAATTGACCAAACGGTAAGGAGTTTTGTAAATGGCAGCCCTTTGGGAAAATTTCAAGATGAGAAAGGAAAATCCTTTAACATGGTCATGCGCTATAATTTTGAGGAGCAGTTTAAATTAAATGATTTTGAACACATATCGGTCCGGGCGCTGAATGGCACTTTTGTTCCTTTAAAACAATTAGCTAACATGGAATTTAAGCAGACGCCAAGCAGTATTGAACATAATGATCAGGAGCGACTTGTGAAAATTTATGCTGATGTGAAAACAGGTTTCCTGGTGGGTGAGGTAATTGATGAATTACGCCCTCATCTGGATAAAATGGATTGGCAGGCAGGCTGTAGTTATTCCTTTGGGGGAGAAATAGAGGAACAAAGTGAGTCCCTTGGAGGAATGAGTTCGGCCTCATTGCTGGCTTTGTTTCTGATATTAAGCGTACTGATCGTTCACTTTCAATCCTTTAGTCAGTTGTTCATTATTTTCTCTGCCCTACCTTTGGCCTTGATTGGGGCGATCGTTGCTTTATTTTTAACCGGCTATCCTTTTTCCTTTACTGCAGTAGTCGGACTGACGAGTTTAATCGGTATTGCGATTAATAACTCTTTGGTACTGGTCGACTATGCCAACCACCTGCAAATAGAAGGGCTGACTAAAAGAGCGGCGGCACTCGAGTCCGCCAAGGTTCGATTTATCCCCATCCTGATGACTACCTTAACAACGATTCTAGGCTTATTACCTTTAACCCTGGCCGGAGGTTCTATGTGGGCGCCTATGGGCTGGGTCATCATTGGTGGCCTGATCTCTTCCACCGTAT
>CBDUIU010000329.1:0-5406 GCA_965367335.1 uncultured Saprospiraceae bacterium | reverse complement strand
CAACCGGCAACGCTCGCTCCCACTGATATCTCCTCATTTTTTCAATACACGAAAAAACGACCGCCGCTCATCTCCGCTCACAGAGGTGGTGGTTATTATCTTGGGTATCCAGAAAATTGCATAGAAAGCTTTCAATATATCACGGATTCTATACCCGCGATTATTGAGTGTGATGTGTCCATGACACAAGATAGTGTTTTAATTTTAATGCACGATAATACCCTGGACAGAACTACTACCGGAAGTGGTCGGGTTTCTGAGCGATATACCTTTGAATTAGAGCCTTTATTTCTGCTGGACCATATGAATAATACAACCAGTTACAAGATTCCCCGACTGGAACAAACGCTTCAGTGGGCCAGAGGGAAAGCGATTTTAACCTTGGATATTAAAAAAGATGTACCATTAGAAAAGGTTGTAGCGATGGTCAGAGAACTTAAAGCCGAACAATATGCGATGATTATCACCTATAATTTTGAGGATAGTAAAGCTTTATACCAAATGGCTCCCGAGATCATGCAATCCGTATCGATTGGCAGTGAAGAAGCACTCAAACATTTCCGTTCTACTGGTATTCCCTTGAGTCAGGTAATTGTATTTACTGGTGTTAGAGAACCAGGACAAAGTGTGTATAGAGCTTTACATAAAGCCGGCACTTTTTGTATTCTAGGTACACTTGGTAATCTGGATAAAAAAGCGGCAACAAAAGGTGATGCACTCTATTTGCAGTTTATTAAAAATGGAGCTGATATCCTGGCAACAGACCGCCCTTTTGAAGCTTATGAAGCTATCCGTGAATTGATTCCCTCTCAAAGTCCGCATTATTTCTACCTTACGAAGTAAAGTTAAAATTAGTGCTTAAATTTTTCTTTTTCCCAACCTTAGTTGGTCAAGGAATTGCAGATACCCTGATTGGAAAACTAGCTTCCGTTTTTTCCTGTAATCTTGTTATTTTTGTAACTTATTTTCTATCATAAAAACCGTTATATCTATGAAAAACATCGTTTCAATTCCACTCTTATTAATCACGCTCAACTTTTTTGCATGTACTGAAAAAAACAGTGCTCCTGTATCTGCGGACCTTTCCAGCTATACCATTGTAGATCACCCAGGTGGCCAAATACAAAAAGCTATAGCTGCTGATAGTAATGGTAAAGTAACTGAAGAAGGTGAAGTACTGAATGGGGCTAAAACGGGTGCCTGGATTAGCTATTACCCATCAGAGGGACGAGTTAAGCGTATTACAAATTATATCAACGGTAAGAAGAATGGACTGCATATGACCTTTAGCGGCCGCGGTCACGTCGAGTTACAGTGCTTTTATACGGAAGATCAATTGGATGGGCCTTATATGACTTTTCGCAATAGTAGTCGTAAAAAAATTGAAACTACCTATAAAATGGGGGTTTTAAATGGCAAATATATTGAATATAACGACCGTAATAATAAAATCCTCAAGGAAATGGTCTACAATAATGGAAAACTGGATGGCCAGTTCAAGCAATATAATGATGAAGGAATATTAGTAATGGAATATCAATATAAAGATGGTGAAAAGATTAGCGGCGGTATCGTGAAAGATGGACCTGGTCAAGACTAAGCACAGCCTCGCTGTTAGTCTTCCGTTTAATCCCGCTTAACTATAATCACTTTCGCTTCTACCACGGGTGCATCTTTTGGCTTTGGGCCATCTTCCGGATACGGGTAAATATTCAATAACAGGACCCGAAAGCCCAAAGCCAATTTTTCTTCTCCACAATTTGGGCTCAGCTCCATACAGTTACCTTTAGCTTCCAGTGTGATCGTTTGCTTGACACCCGGCCGTTCTGCTTTGATACTTGCAATGGCCTCACCTGCACGAATGCAGTTTGTGTTTTTAGGACATCGACTATCTTTGACTTCAAGCAACGTCAATTTAAGATCTTCGCTTGGAATCATAAAAGGTGTATTCAAAGCAATTGACAAGGTATCGCCCAACTGTGGTGCCTTCGTTGGTAATTGACTATTTTTGCGGTTACAACTAAAGGCCAGTAGAATTAAGCATAGGGCAATAAAGGACGGCATCAATTTGTTCATAATTTATTTCTGGTTGATTACTTTTGCGAATATAGCTAAAAGTAAGAGCATGTTTAAATAAAGGAGAAAATAAACTAATTTTATAGTTTTGGACAACATAGCTAACATAGAGAATACAACCGACATTCACCCGCATATCTATTTCCTCGGGCAGATAGATGACCAACTCGCTCAGATGATGCAGGCCATAAGTCAGGGTCAATCCGCAAGACTTATCCTACCTAAAGACGGGGATCAATACCGGCGTTTAATTCCTTTACGGGGAACCAGGCTGATGCAAGGAAAAAAAATCCTTCTGTTTGCGCCAACATCACAACATCTAGAAGAAATAAACAATATCCTCACGGAAAATCAACTAGCAGGCTTATCCTTCACAATCAAAGATACGAAGGAGATGCAAAACCAGCTGCAGTTGAGTCTGGCTGGAGATCGGGCAGCGACCAGGTTGAATAAGTCCATCTGGACAGCTATCGAGAAAAATGGCAGGCGATTGGCAAATTTGATTGACGATCAATTCCATGGCCTGCTCCATCCTTCTTTTGGGCAACATAACCGTCAAAACCTTATTGCTGCTTATGTTAGTGCACATCAAATCAACAGCAAGGCTTGGTTAGCAGGTTTAATTCCCGCTCCTGACATGGCATATACTATGGAGCGTTTTAACAAAATGAGTCAGTATCTTGAGTTGGCAGTTAAGCAATATAATGGCCAACTGGAACATCCCTTGAGCCAGTTACATGAGCAATTTTATAAGCTTTCTACGGATGCCGCAGAAACACAGTTAAACGAACAACTTGATCTTTTTTTAGCGGAAGGGAAAAAGCTAAGGCTGCGTTTTCTCAGTCGTATTGATCAATACCAGACTAGCCTCCAACATCATTATGATCAGCATTACTTTGAATGTGCAACCATACTCCGTCATCTCATCCATGACATTGAAGATTTTGAGCAAGCCAGCCAACAATCTATTTCAGTAGCAGGGGGCTTCGCCAAACGTAAATCGCTTTTTGGGCTCATCAATGGTCAACAAACCGATGATGCCCGGCAGTCCATTATTGACCGTTACGAACAATTGAGAATACTGCATGCTCAAACCGGAGAAATCGACTTCCATCTTCCTATTGCCGACGATATCTACCAGCCTAATCAATTGCTTAACCAGTATCAGGTTGCCTTGATTGACTGGCACCAGTCCGTCCCGGTGCTTATTCAGGAACAATTGATCAGATTAAATCATAAAACCGTGCATCCCGCAACTCAGCAGGACTCGACGATTAGTGAGTTAGAAGATCTGCTGGCCGAATATGTCGAACGGCTCAACCATGCTAAATTGTTTACTGAAAGTTTTTCAAATAACTCTTTAACAATACTTCAACAACAGCAATTGCTTGGTCAAATCATACAACAACTTCAAGCAATCAAATCCGTACTGGCAGATTTCCAAGCGTTTAGTCGTTGGCAATCACATTGGCTTGCTTGTGATGCCACTACGCAAAGAATCATTCTTCAGCTGGTAAAAGTGGGCGCTAAAGATTGGTTAAGTATATTTGAAAGTTGGTTTTGGTACCAAAGTTTACTACAGTTATCCTCACGTGACCTCCCTCGCAACGACAAAGCCTTGCAACAATTGAGTGAGACCTCCAATAAACTCCAACAGCTGATTCCCGACTACTTGTACAACCAACAACAGTCTCAATGGCCTTCAGCTAAACAAGCAGCCAATCTTCTAACACAAAAGTCGGTTAAAGCCTCTAAACAAATACTGGAATTGGCTCAACGATGCTTTCCCATATTATTAGGTACTGAAGCCCAATTAGACCAATTGCTTACCAGTGATTTTAAAACGGACTGCTTATTAATATTCAATGCCGAATTTTTTTCTGAGAAGACTATTCGTCCTTTGGCTCGACAACATTTACTAAGCAGTGATGTCGCTCCCAATAATCAGATGGCAGGTACCAACTTATGGCAGGAACCAGGTCTTGGAAACATTAACCTTTTTCAACTTAGTGTCACCACTGCTGCCATTCCTCCCAGCCTCCGTTTTTATCTTGCCAGCCAATTCGGTACTGTTGAACAACATCCAACGATTGCTCCACAAATGGAGCTCCACCCAGTGATGGGGCGTAACGACGAAGCTGACAATAGTAATGAAGCAGAAGCCAGGCAAATTATTAAATACCTCTACCAACTTCAAACCATAGAAGATGGTCGACCTCCACACCGGCTTACCGTACTTTGTGCAACAGAAAATCAAAAAAGACGCATCCAACATTACATCCGGGAAGGCATCCGTCGTCAGGTTGTAGGCTCCGATTGGTTAACTGTATTACAGGAAAAAGGGCTGAGAATATTACAGTTTAGTGAAATTAAAGGACAGCAGCACGCCAAAGTCATTGTGTCCTTAGTGACAAATGGCATCCGTCCGGAAAGTATGGATTGGTTGCTGGGTCCTCAGAATGCACCATCCGTAAGGGCTTTGTTGAGTGTTGCAACGGAACACTTAGTGCTATTTCATTCCGTTTCTGAGGATGTTCGCAAGGAGTGGTTAAATTCGGATCATCCGATGTTGGTCCTAATAGGACAGTGGTTGGCTTATGTACGTGCCGTGTCGAAATCAGTTGGTAGTCAACAAAAGCAAATTTTACAAAGTGTGGCGGCCACAAAAAGCAAAGAACGCCCCCCCATTCCTTTGATCTATCGAGCTGTCGGACAGGCACTACTGAGCTATTTTCCAGCAGAACGAATTAGCTTTGGACATCGTGTGGGCCCCTTGTTCTTTCCTTTGATTATTTGGCCTGAAACAACTAATAAAACCGGGGTAGTCATTTTTATAGACCACCTTACGCACCAGCAAGCCTTGCACCCATGGCTAGGTGGCCTACGCCTGAAGAAGGCCGCCAAACAACACGGATTTAAAATAGCTGAAACCTGGTCTGCCAGTTGGTGGCAAAATCCCGATCAGGCTGCCAGGCAACTGGCAGGACGCGTTATGAGAGGCGCGCAGATCAGTATATAGACCCTAGCTAAAACGAAGCGTAAGCCTGGGTAAAAAAAGGAGGGTATCGTAAAACAGTTTCCAATGAATTAACGTTATGTTGACGAGAATTAGCATGATAGTTGGCTGATCTTATTCACAGATCAAAATACCATTCCTTTATATTCAACTTCTACCTCAATTATAGTTAATTAAGTTTCTGCTTCAAAATTGTAAAGAAGTGGAAATTCGTATTTTTGCCAAAACTGCAACAACAAATGCACATCAATCTTAGAAATATTGTAGCCTTTTATCTGACTTTCTTTGTACTAATTGTCGGGACTGCCCAAACC
>CBDUIU010000328.1:0-5407 GCA_965367335.1 uncultured Saprospiraceae bacterium | reverse complement strand
GATTGGTTCGTGCATATCACTGCAATAAGCGGGGGGACGAAATAACGTTTCAACTATATCCGGAGCACAGCATATTCGCAAATGTGAACACTCTTCTATTTGGCGAACCTTCTAATTTTACCTTCCAGACTTTAGAACCTACAAAGGTATATTCCATCGACTATGATGACTTTCACCAGGTAGTTAAACATTCAAAACATATTAATTTAAATAAAACGGAGCTAAGTCTAAGGGGTATGAAACAGGCTTATCAACGTGTCGAATCGTTCGTACTACTCTCTCCGGAAGAACGCTATCTGAAATACATGGAAGATTATCCGACCGTTGTTAATCGGGCTCCCGATAAATACATTGCCAATGTACTGGGGATAACACCGGTTTCTTTAAGCAGAATTAAAGGTAGGATCGCTTCCAAAAAACGGCCCTAGCCTCATTCCTTATCTTTTGTTATTGTCAGGTTCTTTGGGGTAACCCTAGTTTTGTCTAAAAATACTAGACAATGCAAAAGAATATCCTTTTACCCTTACTCATCTTATTGAGCAGTATTTCCATTACTACCGGACAAGAGACCACCATCACCCGTCCACCTGCACCTTTGACGACCATTTTTGATGGTGATTTGGTGGGTGCTGATTATTGGTCTGAAGAACCCAAAATTCTTTCCGCAGGCATGGGCTTTGAAGGTATCGTCGGCGTGTTAGCGGATACGCTTACAGAAGAGGTCGTGCAACAAGCAGGAGGCGCGTGGCTGACTGATACAGACTGTGATATCAATAATCCAGGTTTGTTCACTTCTACTTCAACCCAACAGCAAGTAGGCGCCATATATATTTTAGAAAGGCCCTACGGAGAGCTGAAAGATGGAGCCATAGGGTTAGATGGGTTACCAATCGTGTTTAGCTGGCCGGTACTGACCAACACCATTAATTTAACCGATTTCCAATTCACCTTGAACACCGGGGAAATTGTGACCCCACAAGCTGTCAGTTCATGGCCAAATTTTGAGAATAATGAGCGAAATTGCGTGGTGGTATTTGCAGAATGGGGAAATAAATTGCCAAGCAATGATCCGGATGCCCGATTTCCTGTAAAGTGTGAGATTGTCGCAGATGATACGCCCTTGACTTTGGTCGGCCCGGGTGGCCAGTTGTTCAGTGCCATAGGACTTACGTGGGAGACGGACTCCAGCCCTTACGATGAGAATAATGGACCGAGGTTGGTTGGGGCGAAGTTGAACTACGTAGGAGACCAGCCGATTGGCGAAGGAGTGAGCAACTCCTTTGCCGTAGCTACAGGTGGTGCTTTAGCGCCAAACTCAGAATTTGACCTCTATGGTGGTGGTGATTTTAGACTGCGGATGCTTACGACAGGTGGGTTTTCTCCGGATGGTGTGCGACCGGTAAATCCTACTGATTACGAAAAATTCTTTAGAATCCATGTTCGAGGAGAAAATGGCGATACGGTACTAATTGAACAAGATAGTGTGGACTATCAGGTGTTGGGCGGCACCTTAAGGGTCATTGGGCTTTCTGATTTAGGCGAACCAGAAGGTGGAGATGTGGAATACGGCGATTGTTATACCGAAGATCGGGACAATTACATCGATATCATCCTGGTGGGAGATACGGCGGCAGCCAGGAACATTCTATATCTCGAGATTCCCAGCTTTGAAGTGGATGGCTATCAGCCATTTTACAACCCTGGTGGGCCCGGTACTACTCCGTTTCCCGGGGTTTCGTATACCCAACCTGGCCCACGTGACCTAGAGCCGGTTATTATGGCGCTGGATGACCCTATGCGCGTCACCTATGATGTAAGGTCAGAACCAGCAGACATACATTTTGTGGACTACAGTTTACTCAATCTCCCCCTTTTGCCGGAAGGAATTGAATACGATGCCAGCAGAGACGGCTTTCTGGTTTCATCGGCAGTAGGTGGATTGATTAACCTGGTGCGCACCGATGGTACTTTTTCTAATGTAATTGGAGCGGATGTATTCAATGGCAATGGTACGTTTGGCTTACAAATAGATGAACAGAATGACCGTTTATTAGCAGTAGGTGCCAACTTGCAAGACCCAACTGTAGCCTGGCTATTCCGCTTTGATTTAGCAAGTGGCGGGCTCATTGATTCTATCGATCTAGCAGCTATAACCCCTCCGGGGCTACCCCTTAATTTTGTAAATGACGTGGCAGTTGATAATGAAGGTAACGCTTATGTGACCAATTCCGACAAAGGCATCATCTATAAAGTGAATACGGACGGCCAAGCATCCATCTTTTTCCAGGATAATAGCCTTGCCCCACCTGACCCAATTATGCAGAATGGGTTCAATGGCATTGAATACCACGAGGACGGATTTCTGCTGGTCGTTCACTCCGTTAATGACAAGATCTATAAAATAATGATTGATAACCCATCCGAAGCTGTGGAGGTAAATATACCTGACGGGGCTTTGCGCAGTGGCGATGGCATGTTTTTGGATGACGATGAACTCGTAATCATCAGTAATGCGGCTAATGCGGCTGTGGAGCCGGATGACAGTGACCCGGTAGTTCCATTTATCACCAAGTTTGTGAGTATTGATAATTGGAGTACTGCCGATGTAGAGGGTAACACTTATGCGACAGGCGATGTTTTCCCGACCACCGCAGTAAAAGTGGGTGAGGATTATTTTATCAATTATGCTTATTTCAATTTCCTCGCCTACCAAAACAATCCGGGTAACTATCTGATTACAAAAGCAAATTTTGATGCTGACCGAAGATATGCAGGATCAGCAACAGACATCCCAAGAGTGAATACGCCAATTGTACCCTTTTCCTACGGTGAAGATTACCCGGAGCCTTATTACTCCGATTGTACTACTCCGATTGCTAATCGCGTTCCTGACCTAAGGGGAGATTGGGTCGAAACCACGGTTACCCTTAATGGACAAGAAATACCCGCACAGCCAAATCCACGTCGTGAACGCATCGAACAATGCGGTAACCGTATTCTCATAGCGAGTACCGGTGTATTACACGAAGTATTTCGAGCTGACAATACCATGTTTAATGGGGTCAATGATGTAGATCCCACTGGTTTGCCCGTTCATTTAACGGGTAGGTTTGAGGGAAACATGTTCCTACTTACTCCCAGGCTTACCGATACAACCCAAATGATACCGGACATTACCCGGGAAATTATCCAGGATGATAATGGGAATGAAGTCCTGAGGCTGTTCAGTCCCATGCTGGGAGGAACCCGTTACCTGAGGGAAGAAACAACTGTTTCTACTCAAAATATATTCACATCCAATGCGATAAAGGTTGCCCCGAACCCCTTTCAAAGCCAGGCTATAGTCACCTGGAATAATGAAGAGAACGCTACATTTCAGGCCCAACTGATCGATCTAACCGGAAGGCTTGTCAGACAATACCAGAATGTACAGGGTGAATCCTTGCGCATTGAAAAGATGGATCTATTTCCTGGAATCTACTTCCTGAATCTCATCGATGGAGCGGGGAATGCCGCCACGGTGAAAATTCTTTTAGTGGAATGATCCGCTTTGAAAAGACCTTGTTATTAAATCACCTCAACATTCTCCTGCCGATTTCTGGTCGGCAGGAGAATGTATTAAAACTTTAAAAATTCTCGTCATGAAAATCACATTCACTTTGTGCATACTTTTTTTGTCTATAACACTGAGCGCCCAGACATCAATTGTCGGCACTTGGAATACAGGACAGGAAAACACAATCGTAGAAATAGATCAGGAAAATGAACACTGGCTAGGAAAAATCCAATCCTCTGACAATACGGACGCGGTAATCGGAAAAACTATTTTGAAAGATTTGGAACCAAAAGGTGATAGTTGGACAGGTCTGATCTTTTTAGCCAAACGCCAAAAATGGGCGAAGGTGAAAATTACATCCCGGGCCGCCCAATTGGATTTAGTAGTTACTTATGGCTTATTGAAAAAACGGCTAGCCTGGTCGCAAGAAAAATAAGAAGCACTCATAATTCCAATACTAGTTTAGCGGAAATGGCCCTCAAATTGGATGGCAAATCGATGTAAAAGTCAAATCATGAAACAGCAATTCCTACCACCTTTAGTACTTTTATCAGTGATCATAGTAGCGGGTTGTTCCTCAGATGATCTTCCTTCCTCAGCCGTAGCAAAGCAATTAGAGAATAATGTACCTCCCGCTTATGTCAACGATAAAGAAAGTATCACAGTCGTCACGGTAGGAACGGCGACCCCATTACCGGGGGAGCGAGTGCAAACCGGTACTGCCGTTTTTGTTAATGGCTACTTTTTTATGTTTGACGTGGGTGCCGGAGTAGTCCATAAATGCGAAAACTTGCGATTGCCTCTGGAGGAATTAGATGCCATATTCCTAACCCATTACCATTCGGATCACATGATGGACGTTCCCAATATGATCAGCCGGTCCTGGATGTTGGGCAGGCCCGAGGTACTTCCTGTTTACGGTCCTGAAAAGTTGAACAGCCTGGTGAAGGCTGCCAACGACTTCATAGGTATTGACAATAGGTACCGGCTGGACCATCACGGCCCCGAGATAATGGATACCTCCCTGGCAAGAGCCACGCCCTATGAATTCAATATGCCACAAGATTCAAGTCTGGTCGTATTCCAGCAAGATGGTATCAAGATCACGGCATTTGATGTTACTCACGAACCAATCGAGCCCGCAGTAGGATATGCCATCGAATACCGTGGCAAGAAAGTCGTTTTGAGCGGGGACACAAAAAAGAATACCCTCCTTGCTGAAATTGCAAAAGACTGTGATCTATTAGTTCATGAAGTCATGCTCATGTCTGTGCAAAAGATGATAGAAGAGGAATTAAGTAACGCAGGAATGGAACGATCTGCCAAAATTATCCACGATATCCAGGACTACCACACCAGCCCGGAAGAAGTTGCAAACTTGGCTCAACGTGCAGGCGTGCAAAAATTGGTGCTTAATCACCTGGCACCTGCACCTGACAATCGTTTTTTCAGGAAACTATATCTGGAAAAACTCAAAGAATATGAGGGTCCCATTCACCTGGCGAATGACGGCGATGTCTTTGTAGTGGATGCGATGGAAAACTAGCAACCATAGCAAAAACAGCCGACCGGCATGGCCGGCCGACTGTAGGATAAGATCACAGAAAATAGGTTTACGCTCTACGGGCAGTTCGCTGATCCCCCGGGATCGCTTTCATCTGAGAAGATGGAGGACGAAACAAAGGATCCAGATCAGCACAAAGACAAGCAGCCTGGTACCCCAAATAAAATACGATCAGAAAGGGGCTTTTAATGGCCAGCCACTGCTCTACATCTTCGTTCTGACGAATAATGCAGATCAGAAAGATGAAAGCCTCATAGGTCAATAAGCCACCAAACCGTTGGGAGGTA
>CBDUIU010000327.1:0-5420 GCA_965367335.1 uncultured Saprospiraceae bacterium | reverse complement strand
GGTCAAGCGCCGGTCTAAGATCTTATCCAGGTCCAGCTCAACACCAAAAGCTAAATTACTGCCTCGCTGGGTACTGGCTGTCGTCAGGTCACTGGATTGATAGATATTATAATCCACATTGAAATTAATACCAGAGATAAAATCGACATCGTTTACAACTTCACTGAAGAGTTCAGAAATATAAAGTGATAACTGGTTGGAGATAAATTCGGAAACCGTATTCAAACCACCAAGAAAGCTATCGGCGCCTTCCAGTCCTTGTTGGGAGGAAGGTAAGAAACTGCCAAAAACAAGCAGCCCGAATACTTGTCGGTTTAGCTCATTAGGATCCTGTTCCAATTGCCGGATTTTACTTTCTGTATAGTTTCTGAGTTCTCCGGTCAGGTTTGGAAATACTACGCTAAAATTGATATTCGGTTTTGAAAGAATACCATCCAGTTTCATTGTTAAGTTGATGTCTGTTGGGTTCCTGGCAGCAGCAATGGTATTGTCATTTAGGTATTCAATGATAAAATTATAAATACTACTACGTACTTTGTATTCCGCTTCAATATCAATTTGGGCATTGAAGGGGTCTCCAGTCCAACGGATTACGCCACCTTCTTTTACTGTAAATGGTTTGTTGACAAAATTATATAATGTGAAGAGGTACTTACCTTCAGAGATAGTATAGTCACCATTCATGGTAAAGTTACCTTCCCGGGTGAGCCGCATTTGCAGGTCTCCGTTTCCTTGCCCTTCCATCACATCACCGGCACTTTCATCAAAGATCATTCGGACTTTCGCTTCAGGAGTCACCTCAATATTCATACTTAAAGCAATCCCTTTGATCTCCAAGCCCTTCTCCTGATCAATCGTTAAAACGGTATCCTGAGTTTTATCAATATATTTGATAAACTTAACCTCCGAAGCGCTTTTTTTATCTTCCAGCGGAATACTGATCTCTGTATTAGGTTCGGAACGAACGTTGATGTCAATATTTGCCTTGCTAAAGGGTCCAGAAAACAAGACTTCCCCTGTACCCATTGCATGACCATAAAACAGCTCATTGTCTCCTTTTTTAGTATCCATACAAAGGAAATTATCCGCTGATATAGTCGCATCCAATCGCATATTTTTCAAGAAAGTGTGACGAATACCGCCATTTATAGCCGCCGCATTGCCGTATTTATCATAAATGTAATTGCCACTTACATCAAAAAGGTATTCATTATTAACTTTCATTCTACCGCTCTTGGTTTTGTAGCGAGTTTGCAGATAGTTAATCGTTACCTCCAGGTCTCTTACCTGTACTTCTCCATCAATATAAAATGGGTCTTTTTCTCCGGCATGGATCTTTACCTGCCCATCAAACCTGCCTCGCGTATCCGTGACACCGCCGCCTATCCAGTATTCCGCGATGCTGAGTGGGTAATTTTTGATGTTTGCGTCTACCCCAAAACTTTTTGATCGTTGCTCGGTGGGCTTACCACCCGGTAAGTTGACATAACCGTCGACAACCATCCGTTGCGTTTCATTTCCAATGGTAAATCCAGCCTCGATCGGCTCTTTCAGGCTACGAGCAAAAGCTTCCAACTTTAACGCTCCCCACACATCCTGTTTGACCTGAAAGGTATCTGCGGACACGTTGACTTCAAGTCCTTCCAATTTAAACACATCATCTGCTTTGACTTTTAAATTGAACCCTCCGGTAAAATCCATTTCTTTATACCGCCACAAGCTATCAATCACAGAAAGGTCAAAGCCATTGACTTCAGCCGTAAGTCCTTTTGCGCTAGTACTGGCAACACTGATCCTGCGATTGCCATCAGTCAGGCGAAGGTTGCGAATATCAATATGATTTTTCTTGAACCGCAGATAATTATTTTTCTGGATTTGCCACTTGTCCTGTAGGATGATCAAAGCAGTAGAGGCGAGATTCAATTCAAAGAAATCTTCAAACAGGTAAATCTTTCCACCTAAATTCAAGTCGTCTACTTCTTTGGTGAAATTAGTAGCACTGATGTTAAAATCAATCGTATCCTGATCCAGCCCGCCATGGATATATATAGGCTGAAAATGGCGCGTTTCGTTGATGCGGGTATGGTAAATCCCTAATTCGTAATTGCTGGTATTTTCTTGTGCTGCTACTTTGCCATAGACTGATTTTACCAGTATATTGTTATATCTTAATTCCGGGATTTCAAATTGGAAGTTAGCCCAATTGTCAACGTTGTCAAAATCCCCAGAAATGGATATATCTTTAAGCGTGTCGAGTTGAGGTGCAATAAACTGTGTAAGGTTTTTAGTATTAATAATGTCTATTTTAAATTTAAATTGCTGATCCGGGATGGTATCTCGTTTGGCTCGGATATTAGCCTTGTCGGAAAACTCAGGAAAGTTTGTAACCAGGTAGGCAGCAATGGCGGGTACAACCTGTACAGGCCGGAACAGACCCTCTAGTTCCGCATTAATGACTTCTGAATACAAACGCAGGGAACGCAAACTATCCAAATAGTTTTTAGCAGTGAGATAAACAGAATCCAGTTGATAGTTTACCGTGTCATCTTGCGTAAGCTTAATGTTTTTTAGCAGTGCCGTTCCGGTAAACGTTTCCGGGTTGATATCCTGTAAGCGCAAATCAACCGAACCAGAGACGACATAGTTTTTCTTAGATAAATTTAATGCTTTGAGATCCATATGGTTAATGGCAGCATTAAAGTTGAAGTCAGGTGCCGCGCCGGAATTGTCAATCAGACCATCGAAGTGAAAATCAATGTTCTCATCTTTGATGTTTAGTTTTCCATCAAATTGATTTTTATTGAGGGTTCCTTCAATCGCTAGGTTTTCATAGTTATAGCCTTTAAAAGTGAACTGTTCGATATTGGCGCCTAAATTAGCGTTGGCTACCTCGAGGGTCAATCCAATACCATCACTGACCCTTGAGGTAAAGGTGATCGTACCCAAATTCTGGTTGTTCGACCAACGACCCAAATCGAAATTAGTGAGCGATAAATTACCGGAATACTTAGCGAAGGTACGTCCTCGCCTTAGATCCATCCGCATATCCATTGCGGCCACGCCAAGCTCTGTTTTCAATTCCCCGTAGGCAACGAAGTCAATAAAGAAACCATCAAACCGGCCGCTAAAATCCAATTGACCTAGTTTGTCAAAATTAGCCGGAGGAGTAAAATTAGGAATGAGCTGTCGAAGTGTTTTAACGTCAGCATATAACCTTTCCACTTTTAAGTTCAGTGATTCTTCCGTTCTTACGGTCAAATTCCTGGAACTAAAACTACCTTTAAAAATAAGCCCTCTGCCAAGACGAATATCAAGATCTCTTCCTCGCAAATTATTAACTCGCCCGCTTAAGGTACCATTCAAGGCAAGGACTTCATTTTGATTATTTCTGAAAAAAGCATTTTTAGATAACCCAGGGATAAATGCTAATATATCTTTTAACCAAATGCGGGAGTTATTAAAATCGGCTTGAATTAATACTTTTTCCTGAAACTCTTTCAGGTCTTCTTGTTGTAGGTATTTCAGAGAAAAATTATCCTTTATCGTTGTTTTGGGTGTTTTTAATAAAAAACCACTCAACTCTGTTTTGCGGTCGGTCATCGTAAATTGCTCCGCGGAAAGTTGTTCCAGGACAAAGCCAGAAGGTGTCGTAAAACTAATGTTCTGGATCTGTGCTTGTAAATTCTTTTCTGCCATCGAAAAGCTATCAACGGCAATGTTTAAATTCTGGAATACTAAATGTTTGAGATCCAGGGTAGAATCCGAGCGTAATAGTTCCGGCGCATTCTTAAAGTCGTCGAGCTTGAAGGTACCGTCTTCCAGCTTTAAGTGATGTAAGGCAATGCCTAGCGTAGGTGCCAGCGTATCTATCTCAATGACCTGAATGGTGGAATCTATTTCAGTGATAGCTGGAAATTGATTTATTTGGGAAAAACTAATCCTGGGTCGCTTCAGCTCAATGGATTCCACCACAAAGTTTAATTGAGGTAAATCTAATTCCTCCACCTTAATTTTTCCGGAAGGAACAAAAACATCCAATTGATTTCCCATGACACTATCAATCTGAATAAATTGAACATTAGTCAACTCAATGTTATCTATATCGAGAATGAGCGGCCGTTTCGCAGTATTCTTTTTTTTCTTCTTTTTATTGCTGCTTAAATTAGCCAGGACTTCCAATAAGTTAGATTGCTCAGCACCTGCTTGTCGAATTAACCTCACCTTTGCCCCCTTTAACTGGATGTCATCTACATCAATATTATTGCGGATGATCCCGATAAGGTTGGCACTCAAGCTAGTATTCAAATATTCGCTGTAGATCAGGGTGTCACCCGCTAAGTCTTCCATGTAAAACTTCTCCAGGGTCAATCGGTCAAAAAGACTAAAGCTTACCCGTTCTAATGTTACTTTGGTATCCATTTGCTCGGAGAGATAGCTTGCAACCCGCTTGACGACCCAGTTTTGGACGCCTTCATTTTGCAATAAGATCCAGGCAAAAATGATGAGGAAAATTAGGGTCATAAAAGTGTACTTCACAAAACGCCACAGCAACCTCAGTATACGCCGGGTGCGTACACGTCTCATATACCGTTCGATTATGTCTTGTGATTCATTCTTCATGACATCAGATGACTTACATATTAAAAGGCGAAAATACCCATTTATTCACGTTCTTACCCCTATTTAACTTAATTTTAAACGGAAGCATGCGCTTCCACAAAATCCATGACCCGATGATCGACCCAATAGCTTCCGTTATTGGAGTTAGCGACAAAAGCCACATGCCCACCAAAGTCAGGTGTTTCCAGATAAAAATGAGGGTGATCTTTTGCCAGATCAACCGGGTAGCATTCTTTACTGAGGAAGGAATCATCTCTGGCATTCAACATCAAAGTGGGAACGGTTATTTGAGATAAGAACTGTTTGCTGCTACATCGTTCATAATAATCTTTCGCACCGCTGAAGCCATGTACCGGTCCCGTACAAGCATCATCAAACTCAAAGAAATTTCGAGATGCTAATGCTGCCTTTACATCAATCACGGATTGGAGTATCGATTTTTTCCTATGCACCTTCTCCTTCAAGGATTTCATAAAACGTGTTAAGTACAAGGCATTATACCACTGTCCGATATCATAACTGGAACTTTCCAAATGACATGGAACAGAGACCCCGACAATGGCTCTAATCGTGTCCAGATGTTGCTCCCGCTCTCCTGAATACTTACACACAATGTTGCCACCCAAGCTATATCCTACTAAAGCAATATCTTTATAAATTCCTCGGCTGGATAGGGTTTCTAACAAATAGTGCACATCTCCGGTAGCTCCACTGTGGTAAAATCTGGCTAATCGGTTGGGTACGCCGCTACATCCGCGGTAATTCATGCCAACGGCATCCCATCCCCGGCGGTTCGCTTC
>CBDUIU010000326.1:0-5429 GCA_965367335.1 uncultured Saprospiraceae bacterium | reverse complement strand
GATTCAGATTTGGGGTAATGTTATTAAATTTTAACCCAGACGAACCAACACCATAATTGTGAACAATCTGGTACCCATTAATCGTTACCGTATCAAATTGTATAAATTGATTTTCATTTGTATTTAAACTACCAGAACTGATCAATAACACTTTACCAGCGACTTCAGATCCACCCGGTGTGATACAGCCTGTTCCAAAATCCATGATAAGGGTATCAATATTATTTGCTCCAAAAAAGATTTGGACATTTGGGCAGGCTCGTGTTTGGGCGGGCGTGGTAGAACCAGTAACCCCCAGAAAATGTGGGAAGCGAGTCGCCAGATCTAAAGGTAATGTGAGCACTTCATTCAGAAGGCTTTGTGCAATGGCATAATCTGAAGCGGCTTGTTGTTCCCGCTTAAGCACCTCTGTACTATCTTCCTTGGGCGAAAGAAGATCATCATCCATCGGTGCAATAGATTCTTTCGAACAAGAGATAAACACAAGTGATAGAACAAAGATACCCGTGATAGTTTTCAAGATAAGTTTCATGATAAGTTATAGTTTTAATCAATTATTCACTGATTAATGGTAAAATTTCCGACAAAAATTTTAATAGATTTTAGCTAATTTAGCCACATCTTTTGACTAATAATTCAACACTTTTAGCTGCCGGTAGTGATTTGTAAAAGTAAAATCGGAGGGAAAGGTGATATCAAAGATAGCTACTTTACTAATACTTGTAAAGTTAATGTATTCAAAAGCACTATAAATACCCTATTCGGGTTAGCTAAGTTCCGTAGTTTACTTCTAAGCTTTCTATCAATAGCATGTATATATCAATTATTTTCATTTCTCACATCGAAATTCACCTTTTATGAAAAGAGTAATACCCCTAATTGTTTTTCTTTTTACTTGTTCAACTTTCCTGTTAGCCCAAGTCCAGCATCCTCCCAAATGTCACCATACCGATCATCCGATCAAAATGGAACCCTTAACACCAGCACAGGAAACTGAGCTTACTGCCTTGGAAAACCGTAGTGATACCTTTGACATTCTTCACTATGATGTGGCCTTGACTGTCGATAGAGTCAGAGAGCGAATAGGAGGCACTTGCATTGTTAATTTTAAAGCTAAGATGGATGGATTGACAACCATTCGCTTTGATCTTTTGGATTTGCTTGTTGAAAAGGTGAGTAGTAATGGAGTAGATCTTACTTATGCTTACAACCAACGATATTTGGATATTGAATTGCCAACGACCTTTAATACGGATGATACTGGTGAAATTGAGATTAGGTATGGCGGTAACCCTACCGTTGATCCTGGAAATTTTGGTGGTTTTGACTTTGAACAAGATTATGCCTACAATTTAGGAATTGGACTTAACTCCAATCCTGTCAACTTTGGTCGTAGCTGGCATCCCTGTTTTGATAATTTTCAAGAAAGAGCTACTTACGAATTTGAGATCACATCTACTGGTGGAAACAGAGGATATTGCTCCGGTACCTTTATGGGTGAAACACAAGCTGGCGGGGATACCATTATTCGTTCTTATCATATGAATCAACCCCTTCCTACTTATCTGGCAGGAATAGCCGTGTCCAATTATGCAGGAATTGAAGGTATCCATCAAGGTATTGCCGAGGAGCTATCTACCTTATTAGTCGCAAGAGAAAGCGATACTTCTTCGATGCGTTCTACTTTTGCAGATCTTCCCAAGGCAATTGACGCTTTGGAATACTGGTATGGCCCTTATATCTGGGGTCAAGTCGGATTTGTCATTACCTTTCGCGGAGCTATGGAACATGCCACACTCATTGCCTATCCCGCGGGAACCGGTCTTGGCGGATTGGATGATGACCAGAATAGACTAATGGCCCACGAGTTAGCGCACCATTGGTTTGGCAATATGGTTACCGTAGAGGGCCCTTCTGAGATGTGGTTTAAAGAAGGGAACGCAGAATACGGGGCTCATTTGTTTACCGAATTTGCTAAAAGCAAAGAGGATTTTCTGATTCAGGTAAAGAATAATCATCGCAGGGTCATTCTCTCAGCACATGAAGATGATGATGGATATCGAGCCTTGTCCGGAATGCCCTTTGAGTACACCTACGGCACCCACACCTATTACCGTGGTGCATCTATGATCCATAATATGCGTGGCTATTTAGGTGATTCCCTATTTCGAGTTGGTCAACAAGCCATTCTCAATCAACGATTATATCAAACAGCCGGGGCTGATACCTATGAACCCATTCTCAGTCAGGCAACTGGCGTTGATATGAGTAATTTTTTTAGAGACTGGATCAAAAGCCCAGGATATGTAGCATATGAAATGGGAGAACCGACGACCGTGACTGTCAATGGTCAAACAACTGTAACTATTCCCATTGAACAAAAACTTCGCGCAGCACCTGATTACCATGAAGGGGCACCTGTTCAGGTTAGCTTTTATGGCCCGAATGGCGAAAAGTCTGTACATACCGCGATAGCAAATGGTCCATCTTCCATCTTAATATTTACCCTCCCTTTTGATCCGGCTTATACCGTTGTTAATGAAGACAATATTCTGAATTTAGCCCAATTTCATGATGCGGTATCGCTAAGTCAAACAGGTAACATAACCCTGCCCTACACGGACATGCGAATTGGCGTACGTGCAATTGCAGATCCCGTAGACCTTAAAGTAGATCATTATTGGGTTGCACCAGACAACGAGCTGGTAAATTCGGAAGAAGCGCGTTTATCCAGCACTCATTATTGGAAGGTAAGCGGTGTTTTTAAAGATGGGTTTGATGTTACGGGCATAGTTGAATATAATGGATTACGACAACCCTACTTTGATGCAGACTTAGTTGGACAAACGGAGGATAGCCTTATTTTGGCATATCGTCCCGGGCCGGGACAGCCATGGATTGAATATGATAACTATCGCATTACCAACCTTAGTGACTCTGACCAGTCTGGAATTGTTAGAATCAACACCATGCGGCCAGGAGAATATACCTTTGCTAATGGAGTTTTACCATTGTTAACCAGTATTCCAGAACAAGAACTTTTTGCTTATCTTAAGCTTTTTCCCAATCCAACTACAGACTATATACAAGTTGAAGGCGAATTAAAAGGGGCCGACGATATTTCAATTGCTTTGGTTGATGTCAGTGGCAAAGAAGTACTTCAATCAACATTACCTTCCCATGAAAAATTATTTAATACGAGTATTGCTGTGGACCACCTGACAAGTGGTACTTATTTTCTACATTTCCGAGACAAAAACGGACAGTCATTACTATCGCGAGCGGTAGAGATTCATTAGCAATCGTTAATCATAAATTGCTTGTACGTTTTCAAAAAGGAATTTTTCAATGTTTTGAAGCAACATTGAAAAATTCCTTTTCTTTTATATCCTTTTTCTTCTCTCCTTTTACTTTCAACCTGTCTATAATTTATGATACAACATGTAATCGGCTCCTCCCTAGGCATGGTCTTTGAATTTTAGCCAATATTAATTAAACTCACATGTCAATTAAGGTTGTCTAATACAGTTTTATGAGAAAACCACAAATATGGCTTATTGCCTTGGCTAGTCTGGCCATTTTAGGTTCTGGTTGTAAAAAAGATGAAGATAGTGCCGGCGGAGTAAGCTCTTCCGAATTAGATAAAGAATTGGAAGCGCTCCTGATTGAAGCTGCCGACAATCAGGATATCACCTTTTTTATGCTACCTGCAAGTAATGATTACACCTCTATCCCACAAGATCCTAAAAATCCGATGACGGCCGAAAAGGTGGCATTAGGGAAATTATTATTTCATGAGACTGGCATGTCTTCCGCTCCCATGAAGGATATTGGCAAAGGTACTTATGCTTGTGCATCTTGCCATTTTGCTTCGGCAGGATTCACCTCTGGTAATTATCAGGCAATTGGTGATGGCGGCGTTGGGTTTGGGGTCAATGGAGAAGGTCGATTAAAGAGCACCTTATATGAAGATAATCTACCAGATGCACCACCTATTCGTACACCTAGTTTGTTAAACAATGCGTATCAACAAAATTCTATGTGGAACGGTATGTTTGGTGCAACCTATGCTAATGAAGGAACAGAATCTCAATGGGCTGCGGGAGGACCTTTAGAGGCCAACTTCTTAGGTTTCGAGGGAACTGAAACACAAGCAATCGCAGCTATGGTTGGTCACCGGGTACCGGTTGATACTAACTTTTTAAAAACAACAGGTTACTACCCTTTGTTTGATGCAGCTTTCCCTGATTATCCTGTCACACAAAGATATAACAATCTAACTGCAGGTCTTGCCATAGCAGCTTTTGAAAGAACCCTGCTACCTAATGAAGCCCCTTTCCAAAAATGGCTGATGGGTGATTCGGATGCAATGACTGCACAGCAAAAACGTGGTGCGGTGATCTTCTTTGGAAAAGCAGCATGCACAAACTGCCATACAGGCCCTGGCTTTAATAACAATGAGTTTCACGCAATGGGAATGAACGACTTGTACATGGTAGAAGAAACAACCATCATTGCCAACGCAGAGTCAAATGAAAATAAAGGTAGGGCTGGTTTTACCGGTAAAGATGAGGATTTATTTAAATTTAAAGTACCTCAACTATACAACTTAAAAGACAATGGTTTTCTTGGACATGGGTCTAGTAAACGTTCAGTACGCGACTTTATCGTCTATCTGAATAATGGAGTAAAAGAAAACCCCAATGTGCCAGATAGCCAATTATCCGATCATTTCACTCCACTAAATTTAACAGATACGGAAATTGATGACATTACAATATTTATTGAAGACGCTCTTCATGACCCAAACCTGAAAAGGTACCAACCTGAATCCATCTTGTCTGGCAACTGTTTTCCTTTCAATGATCCATTGGCTAGAGATCAATTAGGATGTGATTAAGAAAAATAAATAAAAATCATATAATGAAAAGTCCATCTTTCTGCAAGAGATGGACTTTTTTATTATGGATGTATAACTCTAGCCATGAATCAAAGGTATGGTTTTTGGATTGTCATAGAAAAGACATATTTTTTTTCATTTTGGGTTAGGTATCATTCGAAAGCTCCTATCATTTAATCCTAAATGTTTAGCCCAAATCACCAATACTTCTATTATGAGAAAACTAACATTTCTACCTCTCCTGTTATTAGGTGCTGCACTTTTAGTCACCAGTTGTAATAAAGACAAGGATAAAAGTAATGCACTAGATGATTATACGACACAATCACTTGATTTTTTCAAGCTTCCGGCTAGTAATGATTTTGCTTCCATTCCTCAGGACCCACTCAATCCGATTACAGAAGAAAAGGTAGCCTTAGGAAAATTATTATACCATGAATCTGGAATTGCCTTAGGCCCAAAGATGGACATCGGAAAAGGAACTTACTCCTGTGCCTCTTGTCATTTTGCCTCAGCCGGCTTTCAAGCC
>CBDUIU010000325.1:0-5436 GCA_965367335.1 uncultured Saprospiraceae bacterium | reverse complement strand
GAGAAGGGCTTTTGTGTTTTTAACACCCTACCTCTGTCCGGGTGCCCTTACTTAATCTAGTTTAAAGCCACACCGTTCTACGCTGTACGCGTGCTATTTTTCCGTCTCTTCGCACTATTTTTTCCTTACCTTTACGCTCTCAAATTAAAAGCATGGATAATCGTACTTCCGCCATGTGGCGACTGGAATTACTATGGTGGCTACTTACCGTTTTAGTAGCAGTAGGTCTATTGTTTCCTATCTTAAGAGAGATTCCAAACTATCCTTTTTTGTTACTCAACTTAGTTTTTATCATAGTGTTGATCACTTTTGCCCGGTATATTTTTTTACTCAAACATACATTCCTGGCTAAAAGGCAAAAACTGAAAGTTGTACTCCTCTTTTTATGTATACCATTGATCTTTTATCTAATCAACGGTATCAATTATTTTCAAACTTTTTTGGATGAACAAGGAGTAGAATCATTCATGTCAGATTTGCCGTTTGAATCCCAAGCCCCCTTGGCTGAATATATTCGTACGGAAATGATATTCTTTGGTGTAGGTAGTTTGATTTCAGCAGTGATGATGCCCTTTCGAATGTTGGTCTCCATTTGGCGTTTAAAAAACCGGGGTACAGTTTAAGCTGCTTTGAAAAAAGAAAACCTGCCTTTCTTTTAATTTTTAAATCTCAATTAAATGTCAATTGTAAAAGAATTTAATGATTATCGTGGCAAAATGAATGAAAAGATTCTTGCTGCTGATAATAAAGTATTGAAGCGTTTTTTTAATCTCGATACGAATGCTTACCAGGATGGTGCCTTAGATAAAAAAACAAAGGAGTTACTGGGTCTGATTGCCTCTATGGTACTTCGTTGTGATGATTGCATTCGGTATCATTTGGGGACGGCTTATGAGTTAGGCGTAACAAAAGAAGAAGTGTATGAACTGTTTGCCATTGCAAATTTAGTGGGTGGTTCCATTTGCATTCCACACACCCGCCGGGCAGTGGAGTACTGGGAGGCTTTGGAGCACGAACAATAGAAAATATAAACCAACTTGAATTTAAATAATAAAAGCGCTGGGCTTATTATTGTTTTGATGTCGTTTATCATCATGGCAATTTTTTTTGGACCAATTGTTTGGAACCCCAATCAGTATGCTTTTGTAATCAGTGGTGATGGTTATTATATCATACATCAAATGGCCTTTCACGCAAAATATGGGGAGGGGCTACGGTTGGCCTCTATGAATTATCCGCATTATGAGCTTATTTTCCTAACTGATGCTCAGGGAATGATTAGTGTGGTAGCCAGTTGGATTCGCCATTATATTATAGATATAAGTCCATATATAGGGGGCATTAATAATGGACTTTTATTATATACAATTCCGATAGGTGCCATACTCCTGTGGTTGACTTTCCGGGAATTTAAAGTAACAAATATTATAGCCCTTCCTTTCGCTTTACTCATTACCTTTTTATCTCCTCAGATTAATAGAATTACAACGGGGCACTTCGGAATAGGATATACCTTTCTGATACCCATGGTGATCTATTGGATGGTCCGATACTTTAATGGTCGCCCCTGGAAATTGGGACCGTACATAGTAGGAGTTACTTTGTTGTTTTTAGGATTTAACAATCCCTATATACTTTTAATCAGTGCAAGTTTGATTGTCGCTACTGTGGGAGTTATATTGTTAGAAAACGTAAAACAACTGGGTAGAGGAATGAGAGAAGCATTACCGTTGATCCTGGTAAGCTGCCTTCCTTTATTTATCGTGTTAATTAGCATAAAATCACTTGACAGAGTGAAAGACCGAGTGGAGGCTCCTTTTGGATATGCGGTGAATTACGCTAAGCCTGAATCCGTTTTTTTACCCCAGCTAGGGGAAATGTATGAAAAAGTTCAACCAATTATAAGTTATCAAAAGACTTCCGGGGAAGGACGAGCCTATATTGGTTTAGCCAGTGTATTTTTATTAGCGTTTATACTAATTCGTTGGATGGTTCAAGTGGTGAAAACTAAAGGCAGAAATTGGTATGCATTGACTTCTTCTCAACCAATCAACCGATTGCTTTGGGCTAGTATTCTAATCTTGATCTTTTCAATGAATTTTTTCCTCTATGATGGATTAAAAGAAATGAAATTCCTTCCCATAATTCAGCAATTTCGAGCGCCCGGCAGATTTGCATGGGTCTTCTACTATGTCGGTTCATTGGCTGCAGTATATACCTTACAGGAAATATTTTCGTGGCTCAAGTCAAAGGAGAAAGCTAGGATGGCATATAGTGTACTGCTGATGTTTGTGACTCTTTTTACTATTGATATTTATTATTACCTTAATTTTTTGACTCAGGGTTTTCCAAGAGAAAATCGGATCTCAGAGCAGTGGCAACAACAGTACTCAGCTGATCTTGTGTCAGTTGGAGTCAATAAAGATACTTACCAGGCAATGTATATTTTACCGGCTATACATTTGTGGACTGATAAATTAGTATATGAATCTAATTATTGGAGTGAGGTGCACGCTTTTGCTATTTCACTTACAACGGGGATTCCATTTTTTAATGCCTTTTTATCAAGAATGTCGGTCTCCCAAACGCTGAACTCAGCACAAATGGTTAGTCACCCATTGATTGATAAAAAATTTGAAAAAGTGTTGCCTGATAAGCGACCCATATTATTAGTTATCGGAGGTCAGCCAAAATTGGAAACAGGCGAACTGTTACTGGTAACACATGCGGACACTGTTTTACATAATGATAAGTATACCTTACTGAGTTTTGACCCCTTCAACCATCAGCAAGATACTTTTTGGTTGAATGCGCAACGTTCTTATCATGATTTAATTAGCAGTAGCCAATATCAACCCATTCGTCAACAGTCTTTTGAGCAAGATGTTTCTAACCTGACATTTTATGGAAATGGCGCGAAGACTTTATCGCCTGAGGATCGGTTGATTTTTGAATACGCGCTGCCAGATAACTTTGATTATACTCAAACTTATGAGTTCTCTATTTGGGTAAATGTTGATCATAAACACAGCTCTTTACCATTTATCCATATTACAGAATTAGAAGAGGATGATACTTTTTTGAAAACTTCTTCCAAATGGACTTGTAGAGCAAAAGACATCCAAGATGGTTGGCTGAGAGTAGCTCAGGAAATTGAATTAAACGAAAAAACAAAGAAGATCAGAGTGGAGTCCTATTATGACTTTGAAGCCATTGTTGATGAATTTCAAATGAGAGATATCAGGGATACTACATTCGCCGAATTACCAAATACCCAGGATTTTTTGTATAATAACTTTAAAATCAAAAAGAACACTCATGATTGACCAAAACGTAGCCAATTATCTCGATGGATTAAACGACGTGCAACGGCAGGCAGTACTGGCAACGGATGGTCCCGTGCTTGTGGTGGCAGGACCCGGGTCAGGAAAAACCAGAGTGCTGACTTTTCGTATTGCTCATTTGATTGAAAAGGGAGTTCCTCCTTACCGAATATTATCCCTCACTTTTACCAATAAGGCTGCCCGGGAAATGAAAGAAAGAATCGCCACAGTTGTCGGCGATAAAGCACATAATGTATGGGCAGGTACCTTCCACTCCATCTTTGCCCGCATCCTACGGGTGGAAGCAGATAAAATTGGATATCCTTCGAACTTTACCATCTATGATGCGGATGATAGTAAAAGCCTCATCAATGCCATAATTAAAGAGATGGGCCTGGATTCTAAAGTATACAATGCCAATGCCATTCGCTCCAGAATTTCTTCGGCCAAAAGTAATGTCATCACACCAACCACTTATGAGCAGGATGCGGAACTCATGCGACAAGACCGAATGAACAAAAGGCCTCAGTTTTATAAAATCTATAAAATGTATATGCAGCGCTGCCGGAAATCCGGAGCCATGGATTTTGATGATCTTCTCTATCAGTTGTTGCGGTTATTCCAGGAAAATAAAGATGGCGTACTCGAAAAATACCAACAGCGATTTTCTCATATGCTGGTAGATGAGTTTCAGGATACGAACTTTTTACAATACCGAATAATTAAAAAACTAGTGGATTACGAAGGCAGCCCCCGCAATATCTGCGTAGTGGGTGATGATGCACAGAGTATTTATGCCTTCCGGGGAGCGACGATCCAAAATATCCTGGATTACGAAAAAGACTTTGCTAAGTTTAAGATTCAGACCTTTAAACTGGAAGAAAATTATCGCTCCACTGACCATATTGTCAAGGCAGCCAATGAAGTAATCACCAATAATCGTAAACAGATCCAAAAAGAAATCTGGTCCAACAAAGGTGCCGGTCATAAGATCAAGGTGATCAAAGTAATGACTGATGCAGATGAAGGCCGCCGGGTGGCTGATGCAATTCAGGAGCAGAAGAACCGCCATCATCTTCGCAATTCTGAGATCGCCATCCTTTATCGTACCAACGCGCAATCCCGGATCTTTGAAGAGTATCTGCGCAGAGCGAACCTCAGTTATAGGGTTTACGGCGGGCTTTCCTTTTATCAACGCAAGGAAGTCAAAGACCTCATCGCTTACCTCCGAATGATCGTTAATCCGCACGACGAAGAGGCATTCCGGCGTTCCATTAATTATCCACGGAGAGGTATTGGTGCAAAAACAATTCAGACCGTTATTGATACCGCTAATGATCTTGGAAAATCTGTCTGGGAATGCTTGCCACTGGCTAAGGTGAGCGGTAAAGCGCGTAATAGTATCGACAGGTACAAGCTGATGATAGAGTACTTTCGTCAACAGGCTAAGACTAAAGATGCGTATGCCATCGCTGCACAGGTAGCTAAAGATTCCGGTCTGGTCGATCTGCTTCAGCAGGACACTTCAATTGAGGGTTTGAACCGCTTAGAAAATGTTAATGCTTTGTTAGATGGGATTAAAGATTTTGTGGAAAATGATGAAGTAGCAGATGGACAAACGGATATTGACCATTCCCTGGCAGCTTATTTACAGAATATTGCCCTGATCACAGATCAAGATACGAATACGGAGGATAAGGAAAGTATTACGCTGATGTCCGTACACTCTGCAAAGGGCTTAGAGTTTAAATCTGTTTTTGTAGCTGGATTGGAGGAAGAATTATTTCCGTCCTTCATGGCCACCAAAGAGTCTGGCGATGGCATGGATGAAGAACGCCGATTATTCTACGTCGCCATCACCCGGGCCGAACAATTCCTGACCCTTAGCTTTTCTAACAGCCGGTATAAATTTGGAAATCTAAGACAGAATAAACCTAGTCGCTTCCTGGGGGAAATCAATCCGGCTCATTTTGAGACGACCAACATGTTTAATCATGGCTCCTCATCCGGCCGGGGAGATCAGCGTCAAACTTCCGGGGTGAAAGGAAACTTCCGTCGATTACAAAACAAACCTGCCGTACAGCTTAATATCGACCCTAAAGATTTTGAGCCC
>CBDUIU010000324.1:0-5438 GCA_965367335.1 uncultured Saprospiraceae bacterium | reverse complement strand
GAAGTTTCACAATTAGGAGAGACAAACGACGAACCTGACCGCGTGTTAAAAACAAATCGAAAGGGAAAAGTAAGAACTAGGAAAAATGGAGAAGCCAGAGTAGCATTTGATGGTATAGAAAAAGGTATTTTAAAGGAGGGTCGAAACTTTAAGAAAGATGATGTAATAATAGGTGTAGGTGGTGAAAATGAACCGTCTCTCGAAGGTGTAGAAGATTTCCTTACTAAGTTGACAGAGTATATTGGAGTAGAAAACTCTGGTGTCTACTTGTCAAACGAAGATGGAAAAAATGCTCGGATCACTACTGTTTACCTGGATGAATATGAAGGAAATAAGGCTGAGGAAGCAAGTAGTTCCTTTAATAAGCTTCATAGCGACCCAAGAACGAGAGATCTAAATGTAATTACCCGATATCATACACATCCTACGAATACTGGAAAACCTCGAAGAGATATTGAACGTCCCTCTCCTGGAGACGATCGAACTAAAGAGAAATCAAAAGGCCAATTCCATAATTTCTTAATTTTAACTAGATCAGAAGGCTATCCGAGCAGTGTTTTAAGGATTTACTATTAAAATAAGTTAATAATGATAAACAACTATAAAATTTACTATTTTTTTATATTTGTAATGGGGCTTTGCTATTGTAGTAGATGGCAGGAGGATATTATATTAAACGGAAATTACCAGGATGCGATTAAAAATTCCATTATCGATTTCTCAAACACATCTTCTCTTTTCAAGGAAGATAGTAGCTTTTATTTAATTCACAAGCCACTTGAAGGTGACAGCCTTTTTCTTGTTTCCATTCAAGGATCAGTTAATAAGTTCTTCATTATCGAAAGCCCAAATAACTCAAAAAAGCCCTTGATACCTAATAATCATTTCGAATATTTTGACAAGCTTTTTTACTGGTATGATGAAAAATCTGGTTACTCCAAAGAAACAATATCTCGACTAAGAAAATTCAATCTATTAGATACAGTTCAAACCTTTTACGAGGGGGAGTCAATTAATGATGATGGTAAACCTGCAGTAGACTACTATATCTGTAAGAACCACATATTTAAGTACAAGAAGATAGAAACTAAAGTCGCCTCAGGGTATTATCCTCCACCTAGTGTCAAATGTAATAAATGAGGTGTATTTTTTTCAATCCACTACATTTAGGTTTTGACTATTCCTCAATATTTTTAATTGAGCCATTTTACTGATTGAACTCTATAAGGTTTCTTGAATTTGCTTTCAAAATTAAAATGGCTCTTGCAACAAAGCCCTTCGAATTCCATGCCGTTAATTGTCTTTTTCTATATCTAAGCATTTTCAATGCTACTTTCAATTTCTATGTCAAATAACACAGTAGATTGATTTTCAAACACTTACTGTTTAGGTTTCAAATCCTGCTGGGATCACTAGAGCATCCCAAAGCCTGAGGCCGAATGGCCTCAGGCTTTGGGATGTCGACCTCGGAGCACCATAGGATCAGCGTAAGCTCATCCTGGTGCATCTCAGTACCATTTGACGTTTACTTTTCACACCCCCATTTTACAGGGGTTCCAGCCCGGTCCATTTTCAAATTATTTAAAATTTCGGGATTTTATTTTCATTGAAAACGGGATGTTTGCTATAGAGGCTAATCAATCTGGCATAACATGGGATCAAATTCCATAGAAATTGCGTTATTTAGAAAGAACCGTATATTCATGGAGACCATAATCAAACCTGACAAAGAGGATATCCTCGAGTTTTTGCGGACAAAAGAAGAAGCGCTTTCCTCTTTTGGGGTTAGAACTATTGGCTTATTTGGTTCCTTCGCCCGTGGAGAAGCCACCCACGCAAGTGATATTGATTTCTTGGTAGAGTACGAACCAGGGCAAAAGACCTTCGACAATTTCATGGGGCTTCTGCTGTTTTTGGAAGATCATTTTGAACATGAAATTGAGTTGGTTACCAAAGAATCAGTCAGTGAGCACATCTGGCCGTATATAACCCAAGAGTTAGTTTATGCCGAAGCCAGCCATTGAGTTTATTAGACACATGCATGAGGAGGGTACTTTTATCTTGAACAATACTGTGAACTTGAATCTGGATGAATTACTCCAAAATAAGATTCCTGAATTAGTCTACCAGTTGGAAATGATTTTGGCAGATAATTAATTATTTCGACCATCTAAGGATAGCCGTGAAGAAAAGGGTGTTGCGGGAGGCTGCCCCAGAGCAAAACCAAAAGGGTTCTAATTTGCACGATAACCAAGGGAAAGCAGAGCTTTCCACGAATGAGCCTTACGCAACAGAAAAAGACAAGCATAACACACTGTATACGTGCACCGCAACTCAATCAGATGAAAGCTCGCGAGTGGCTTGGTAAGCGAGCGGGAGGCAACCATCCATTTTAGGCTAGCCTTATTTGGTCTTGATTTTTTGGTTCTTTTGCATCAAGGCAAAAGAACAAGACCCGGCATCGAATACACCAACAGCTCCATCGATGCCATCTACCATGCCGAAGGAAGGGCAGTTAAAGATGGCAGTACCTGGGACCATGAATACGTTATCACCGATCACCTGGGCAATACCCGAGTGCGTTTTCACGATGATAATGGTAATGGGACGATTAGCTCAGGGGAGTTGCTTTCAACCCATGATTATTATCCCTTTGGGATGGAGTGGAACGCGGGTAGTTATCAGTATACGTATAATGGGAAGGAGATTGATGATGAGCTTGGGTTAGAGTGGTTTCATTATGGCGCCAGGATGTATGATCCGGTGATTGGGAGATGGAATGCAGTGGATCCAATGGCCCATGTACAAGAAAGTATTTCTACATACGCATTCTCACTCAATAGTCCAATAATTTACTCAGATCCAGATGGTTCACTTCCAATTTTAATAAATGGGAGAGCTGCCTGCAGAAACTGCCGAGGCAATGATAATTACTGGGGAAAAAGGTTTTTAGCTACCATTGCAAATAGTGGCATACCTAACCCCGGTGGAGAGCTTCATTTTGTAGACGGTGATCAATATTTTGACAACTATGCTGGATATAGCTCACGTCCAAAAAATCAAAAAGGAACTTTTCTCACTGGAAATCATCCGGGAGAACGTCAACGAGCGGGATTTAGACAAGCTAAGGACGACTTTAAGAAGATTTTAGCTAAACTGGCAAAAGACCCGAAATCGGGTAAGATTATAGAACAAATCCAAGTTTACTCTCACAGTCGAGGATCTGCATTCGCTGAAGGGTATGTTAGAGCATTGAAAAAGTTAATTGCCGATAATGCCGATCTTTTTCAAAATGCAGATAATGTCATTAACCTTTCGTTAAACATTTCTCCACATCAATCTTGGGCTATAAATAGTGTAAATGGTGTTCCTACATTTTCAATGCATCATAATCTAGATCCTGCATCGGGCAATAGCATCGAAGGAGCAATGGGGATATTTTCTTCTAATAAAGGCGACAATATGCTTGATGCACATAACCTGGGGTCATTCATAGACGAAGTGTCGACATTTTTGAGTAGTTTCAATCAGGACGGTGCATCCAAAAGTACGATTGACAATTTTGTACGCAAGATGCAAGTTCAATATGGAGTCACAGTCACAGTAAATTAGTCCAAAATGAATTCTTTCACATTTATACTAATAAACATAATTACCTTCATTTGCTGTCGTTACTTTTTTGGAATTATGATTATCCTAAATAAAACTGGCCCTAATTTCACTTATTCATTTTGGGACTATGTTCCACCATTGCTTGGTCAAATTATGGTTTTAATGTATATCTACTTTAAACAGAAGAAGAGGCGTTTTGCAGTCATTATCACTATTCTAATTTTGATTGGACTCTTTTTAGGAGGGCACTTTGATGTGCTTCCAAATATTCTGGCTCCTACATAACGCTTACCAGCAATCCAATAAGTAGAGAAGTGGTACACTCATTTTGGGTTTTGTCCTACTTTTCAAAGTACTTTCAATTTTGTTTTCAAATCGGCTTTCTGTCTGATTGCCAATTATTTGTGAAAGCCCTTTCTAATCCCAGCGGAATCACCAGATTGAAGTATGAAGTCAGAGATCAGCCGTCCTGCGTACTACTTCGGCGGCCATGAAGGTCAGAAGTAGTTGGCCTGTCTTCTCTGGCTTCATTTTTTTTGGCGAAAGCCGTATCAAAATTTCAGGTGAGAATAATCAGGGTTTACTTCAGACCTCTGATTTCAAAATTCTGACCTCCTGTCATTCCTCCATCATTACAAAGGACCTAAAGTTATCCCGGGTGATTACTTCGCCATCTACCTGCCGGTCGGAAGCTGAAACTGATCGCGCTGCTGTCAGAAAGCGAAGCCTCGGATTATGCTGAAGAAAAGGGTGGTGCGGGAGGCTGCCCGAAAGTGAAACCTACAGGTTACTAAATTTGCACCATAAAAAGAGAAAGCAGAGCTTACCACGAATGAGCCTTACGCATATTCGATGAGGCCAAGGATAATAAACTGTATACGAGCGTTGCAGCCCTTATTTGGTCTTGATTTTTCGGAAGCGGCATAGCTAAACAAGCTCTTAGCAATGGATCAACCCTCCCGCTCCTTGCGCTTATTGATCTCGTCGCGGATCTCGGCTGCCCGCTCGTAGTTTTCTTCGGCGAGTACCTCGTCGAGCAGTTTTTTCAGGGATTCCATGGAGTACTCATCCAGAGACTCTTTTTTCACCGGTTCTTCGGTGGCGGATTCTCCGGGGGCAATATCTTCGGCGGGGGAGTCTCCCTCCTCTTCGAGCACGACACCGGCGGCATCGAGGATGAATTCGTACGAATAGATGGGGCAGTCGAAGCGGACTGCCATAGCGAGGGCGTCGGAGGTGCGGGAATCGACCTCAATGAGTTCACCGTCTTTGAGGCAAACGAGGCGTGCGTAGAAAATGCCATCGAGCAGGTTGTTGATGACGACTTCCTTCAGTTCGACGTTAAAGGTTTCGAGGGTATTTTTAAAAAGATCGTGGGTGAGGGGCCGGTTAGGAGTCATGCGTTCCATAGCCACGGCAATTGCTTGAGCTTCAAAACTCCCGATCACGATGGGCAGGCGGCGGGTTCCTTCCTTTTCACCCAGCACAACGGCATAGTTGTGGGATTGGGTGACGCTGTGTGAAAGCGCTACTATTTCCAGCTCAATTTTTTTCATATGATGCGTATACTACAATTCAAAGTTAAATATGCGCCCGATTAACTCAGGTTTTCCGTTGTAGGTCAAGGTCTTCAATCAGGCTGCAAAAGTAGGTATTTTTTACGGGACACCGGGGTTGAACTCCGCAAAATTAGTGGTTTTGCTAATGAAGCGACTATAGATTGAGTTGTCGGGCTCTGGTACAAAAACACCTGGCAGAGTAGCTTGTTTAACGTGAGTCCAAACTAAAAGCAATTTTCCAAATAGGCTTGAAAAACTAAAGAATTT
>CBDUIU010000323.1:0-5440 GCA_965367335.1 uncultured Saprospiraceae bacterium | reverse complement strand
GATAAAGCAACTCAAATAATGGGACTTAATGCAGTGGGACTTATGAAGGATGGGGCTCAGACTATGTAAATGACTGAGCGGTCGGCCCATAGCAAAAAAGTTCAAACCTTCAATATTCTGGCCGATACAACAGCTACATCAATAATTGTAGATAACAAACTTTTTATTCTCCTTTCTAGGTCTAAGTTCTTTGCTATAAATTGGTCTCAAACAAAGTATTTATTATATTTATGATCCATTACCCCGCATATACTATGCTAATTGAGAAAACCAAATGAACTACAGAAGGGCTGAAATCGGTTGATTCATCATATGAATCTCCAATTTATAAACAGTCATCCTCTCCAAATGAAAGATATTCAAGAACTTAAAGAAGCAGTTCAACGAGAGCTAATAAAAGGTATTGATGCTGCATTGAAGCAATTGTTTGATAATATTCCCAATGACTCAGATACCTATAATTCCATCGTTTTGTTGGCTGCTCAAAACATGGAAATTAGTAAAGCACTCGTAGAAGGCATTATTACCCGTCAAGATGCTTCGTTACAATTCAACAAGCTACGAAAATCAATCCTTCAGTTTACGAATCAATTAACAGACGACGATCTACAACAAAGTATTTCTACTCAAAAAAATAAAGTTAAAGTAGGATATGGAAATGTTCTATATCACATTCCAACCAAGATGAAGGTTGGAACTGAAACTAAATGTATAGTTCGGATAGCAAAGTATAAACATATTTTATTAAAAGACCTTCAAAACAACGGAGAGGCAGAGATAAAAGATGTAAGAATCTCAGGGGTAATGGGCGCTCAAATTATTGATCCTAACAAAATAAACCCATTTGAAATCAGAACAATAAATGAGGTTGTTCAATTCATTGATGATGCTGAATATACGGAGTGGCAATTTTATGTACAACCTGTGGTTCTGGGCGAGTTCTGCTTGATCTTAAAAATAAGTATTATTGAATTAAAAGATGGCATAGAAAGAAAAAAAGAAGTTGTTTTAGAAGAATTAATTGAAATATTATCAGAAGATGTTACTCAAAAGCTAATTGGTTACAAAGAGAAAAAGGCATATGCCTTCCAATATTTGTTGCTCCCATACGAAGGAATCAAACCGGAAATTACAGAACCCCTCCCTACGCCTGGTAACTCCGTATTTGAACCCATTAAAACCCTGGGAATTATTCTTTTTCTAATAGCTACAGTGGTTAACATATTTCTTTTCGTAAATATTCCTGAACCAATACCTGAACCGGAGCCTCTTAGTATTCTCCTGCCCCCAGAAGAGAACCTTCCCCCTGCAACAGGACCTTCAACAGGTAGTACAAGTCCCACTCCGGAAAAAGATATTCCCGAGGAGAAAAAAGACAAAAACAGTCCTACTGTTAAGGTAAATAACAACGCTCCTACTATTGATGTACCAACCCAACCAATAGAGACGGGAGATTCAATAGATTTGGATGAAATTGAACCGCCATCACTTAAAGATGAAGATGAAGAATCCATTAAATCTCCTGACAATTTTAAATTTTCGGGAACAATAAATAAAAAAACATGGGTGGCGAAAAAGATATCCAAAGATAGCATTTGCAATTACCCGAAAAATAAAAAGGATAATAACTTCGAATGGTTATACTTTGAAGAAGCTAAAGTTATTGACCCTTCAACAGTTAACATGACCGCTAACCTGCTGCCACATAAGTTTATTCAGCGTTTATCCAAGGACACCTTTGCTTACATCATTGAAGAATTTAATATTTATAATTTTCCACTCGAAATAACTAAGGAAGGTTACGTAACCAAAACATCCAATATAACTATTGATACTAGCAGGTATAATTTTACGCTTACCCCAAATAATAATTCAACACAAATTAAGGTTTATTGGGATTTTGGCGAAGGATTAAAAGAGATCGCAGAAAGTAAGATCAAGGTTTATTACAATAGTAAATATAAGACAGGAGAATTCAATACCAGGAGTCAATGCATTAAAATTTTAGAACAGATAAAAGGGGGTGCCCCTCAGAAAATCGAAACTGGAGGTAGCATAGAATGGGTGAATAAACCAGGAATGGAATTTATTTTTGACATTGAAACAAAAGCTACTTGCGGAAGTAGAGAAATTTTGGTCAAAGATACCTTAAGTTCACTTACCTTTAATAAGCTTATAAATATCAATATTCCTACTTCAAAAGTAAAAAAGGAGCAAAAAATAAAAATCACTAAGACGAAAGATATACTAGAGAAAGGATTTAAAAGTGAAAATTTTCCTTTGAAACAAAAACAAATTTCAGTACAGATATTTCAGGGAAATCAACTTTTGATTGATAAAAATGTAAAAACAAATAAATTGGGCGAAGTATCTTTTTTACTATCGATAGAAAAATTAGCAGAAAACAAATTGACCCATTCTTCTTTTATCAAAGGAGGTGTGGCTAAAAGCAAAATATTGAACATTGTTTTTGATGTCAAAAATTTAAAGAAAAACAATCAATTTAAAATGGTTATAACTAGAAAAGGTAAAAAATGTACGCGAGAATTTAAAATTGAAAATCTTTGCTCTTCCAGTAATCTTTTTGAAAATAATTTTATTTTGAAATAATTAATCATTGACATACCTGCTGATAATATACCCTCAAGTGGTATTTTGTTCCAACTAAATATTCACCGTTATTGTTAGAAAGTTGGGGCGAAGTATTGGTATCCTATAACTATAAATCATGCAACCGAAAATAATAATTGAAACGGAAAGGTTAATTTTGAGAGAATTGGACATTGGTGATGCTCCGAATATGTTGCGACTCTATTCCAATGATCAAGTTCAGCAGTACACGGGGGAAGATGTTATTACCTCTATGGAAGAGATCCGCCTTAAGATAAAAGAATTACAAACCAGAGATGCCCAACGTGGATTTGGCAGGTGGGCCACGATTCTAAAAGAGGGGCAGCATTTTTTAGGGTGGGCAGGTTTGGCGTATCTACCTGAGTTTGATGTCATTGATATCGGTTACAGGTTCTTGCCTGAATATTGGGGTCAGGGTATTGCAACGGAGGCTTCACACGCAATTCTGAACTATGGGTTTGATCAACTCAAATTAAAAGAGATCGTTGCAATTGCTATGAAAGAAAATAAAGCATCATTCAAGGTGATGGAAAAAGTTGGGATGGAATTTTACAAAATAGCTCCCTATGAACTTGGGAGTGAAGATGCCGTCTGGTATTGGTGCGACAAGAAGCTGTTTACAAAAAATAAAACGGATTAACACCACGCTTTAGTCAGCGCGTTGAACGCCGCAAATAAATACATGGAAGCATTCAATAATTACCTCAAGCAATTTCCACATTACACGCCCAAAGTGTTTGAAATGGTGCTTCCTTTTCTTCAGGTCACCACCTTGGAAGCAGGAGCGTATTTTCTTCCGCAAGGAAAAATATGTAGAAATATCGCCTATATCGAAAAAGGATTGTTACGCTTGTACTACCTCCATGATGGTAAAGAGGTGACCAACTGTTTTTGTAAAGAAAATACACTCACTACATCCTACAGCAGTTTAATCACGCAGCAAGCAAGCGACATCGCTATTCAAGCGATTGAACAATCCCAACTGATTGTATTGCCCTATGATGCACTGCAAAAACTATATGCAAAAGATCTGTTCTGGCAACAGGTGGGTCGACTGGCGGCAGAAGCCGAGTTTATAACGACCGAATGCCACCACCGGTTTCTGCGAGATTTGTCCGCAACTGAAAGATATCTGCAAGTCCTGGAAAATGAAAACGACCTTTTACAGCGAGTCCCTTTAAATTATTTAGCCACCTATCTGCAAGTTGCTCCGGAGACCTTAAGCAGGATTCGCAAGAAAATTACGCGAACTTGACCCAGGTCAATTGATTAAAGCCATTTATCCCTGAACTTTGTATTATTAGTTCATTAGACTTGTTCTGCCTCTACTGATCGAGTGAAATGGCAAAAATTTTATTTTGTACAAGACGAAAAACGTAGGCATACCCAGCAGGTACGGCGAGGCCGCCTGGCCAGTCGGACAGGGCTTTTCAACCCTGCCTGCCGTGACGGCAGTTCAGGCAGGGCAGTACAAACTTAAATTTGGTCATTGCAGCCGATTAAGGAGGGGCAGAACAAGTCTATTAATAAAATTTAAAATAATGGATACAAATATCGTAAAACAATCGGTGATTGAAAGCTATGGGAAATTGGCCAAATCCAGAAAAAATGGGCTTTTCTCCAAACTGTTTGCTTGTTGTGACCCCAGTGTTACGGCGAAACAAGTAGCTGAAAATATCGGCTATTCAAAGGAGGACTTAGATCAGGCACCGGCGGATGCTAACCTCGGGGTTGGCTGTGGAAATCCCGCCGCTTTAGCAACGATAAATAAGGGTGAAACGGTAGTAGACCTGGGCTCCGGAGCAGGCTTTGATGCTTTTATCGTAGCAAGGAGTGTAGGACCACAAGGAAAAGTCATTGGCATTGATTTGTCTGATGACATGCTTGCTTTAGCCAATAAAAACGCAGAGAAAGGCAATTATAAGCAGGTCGAATTTCTAAAAGGAGACATTGAAGCACTTCCGTTGGAGGACAATATCGCCGACCATGTGATTTCCAATTGTGTCATCAATTTATCCCTCCACAAGGATAAAGTATATAAAGAGGCGTACCGCGTTTTAAAAGCAGGAGGAAAATTAGCTGTCAGTGATATTGTACTGGAAAGCGCCTTACCTGACTTTATCAAAGCGTCATTGGCCGGCCACATCGCTTGTATTTCCGGAGCGGAAAAATTGGAAAATTATTTACAGTATGTAAAAGATGCGGGCTTTGTGAATATCAAGATAGAATCAAAAACAAGCTTCCCCCTGGAACTCATGCTGACAGACCCGCAAGTCATGAAAATCGCCCAGGAAATGAATTTCAATCTCGACAGCGACGAAGCAAAGGATATTGCATCACGGGTGACTAGCATTTCCCTGACTGCCAGCAAATAGAACGTTGATGAAGTCCTACAAAAAAATGATAGCCTATTTTCGGCTATCATTTTTCATTGGAACAATCTCCAATCCAATAAGCTGGAATGAAGAAGTATTTTGTCTTAGGCCTGGGATCGCTCAGATGCTCAAACAAACTTTACCCAACTTTTCCCTGGCTATTGTTTTGAACGCCCCTACTCCACAATGTGAATGACTGGTTTCAAAGTATATTTACCATTACCCTGCTCTACGATGGAAGCTTCGGCATCAAAATCAATTAATAAATTATAAACATCCAGATCACTTAAATCTGCCTGAACATTAAGCTTTAATCCTGATTGCTGTGCACTTGGGGTCTTTAAGTCGTGAAGCACACTATCCACCATAATCGAATTTTCCGTTCCTAAAACGAGCCTGATCTGTTTGATGGAAAGCGCATTTAAGGTAGCGGT
>CBDUIU010000322.1:0-5444 GCA_965367335.1 uncultured Saprospiraceae bacterium | reverse complement strand
GATATAGTCCAAGGTATTCCGCACGATCCTGCTAACAATTATTTTGCTGGTTTTCATGGTGGACATGAATTACACATTAAGTGCTTCGCCATCGTCTTACATGCGGGTTACTATTTACGAAAGCCGGAAAAAGTAGATGCCATCTATGGCCGAATGGGCATTCGTTGTAGGTTTAAAGAAAAATGGTGGGGAAATATATCGTTTAAAGTACACAATTATACGACAGCGCAGTATATTGAATGGGGGATTGGAAGAGATCTTTTTTAAAAAATTTACCTTTTCTACTCATACCCGCCTATTTACTTGCATCATAAAATATTTATGCAGACCTGTCTACTCCAGCAGATAAATTAAATTTCCGCAAGCATTTTATTAGATAATTTTAGAAAAATCTTTTCTCCGTGCAGCGAAAATAACATTCCTGCATAGTAGTAGTATAAGGCGTCTTTTCCCTACCGATTTTAAAAAAATGTTTATCTACATTTATTAACTTGTATCAAAGCTCAAAAGAGATTTGAACAGACAAAACGAAAATTCCCATGAGAAAGATTTCCCTTCTAAGCTTTATCGCTTGTCTCCTATTAGTTTTTTCTGCCTGTAGAAAAGACGATATCGACATAAACAAACAACAGACACCACTACCCCCAGAGGTAATCATAGAATCAGCAATTACCGGAATTGTAACGGATCGCAACGGGCAGGCTTTGGAAAACACAATGATAACCCTGGATGGTAACACCGTGACAACAGATGTCAATGGCTATTTTTTGATTACTGGAAATGCACCGAAGCGAAGTGCTTTGTTACACATTGAGAAAACAGGTTATTTTAGAACACACCACGCTGTTACACCGATTAAGCACGATACCTCCATTACGGTAATCCAATTAATTCAACGGGACTTAAGTGGTTCTTTCAGCTCAGATCAAGGAGGCTTGATCACTATGAACAATGGTGCTTCCGTTACTTTTGCTTCAAATAGTTTTATTGACCATCAGGGAAATTTATACCAGGGCTCCGTCAATGTATACGCTCACCCACTTGACCCTACTGACCCTGACATGTTTGCTTTCATGCCTGGCGACTTGACTGCAATTGATTCTGACGAAAACTATGTCGGCCTAAAAAGCTATGGGATGATCAATGTAGAATTAGAAGATGACTCCGGCAATCCTTTACAAATCAACAAAGAGGCCACCATCAGCGTACCCGTCCCTCTTTCACTTCGTAACAATCCACCTGCAACCATTCCGCTTTGGTATTTCGACGATACAGATGGCCTGTGGAAAGAAGAAGGATCAGCTACGCTAGATAACAATGTGTACATAGGCGAGGTCAGTCATTTTACTTTCTGGAATTGCGACATCCCATTTCCTTTGGCAAATATAGAAGGTAATATAAGAATGGGAGAGTATGCCACCAGCTTAAAGGTTCGAATCACTCGTCCTGACGGATCTACTCGCTGCACCCATACTACCAGCAATGGTTTCTTTTCCGGCAAAGTCCCACAGAACGAATTACTTACCTTAGCGTTCATCGACGCCTGTGGTAACATTATGCATACGGAAACTATTGGTCCCTTTAGTACGGACACCGACCTGGGGTCATACAGCGTCCCACTAAGCAATGGGTATGTGTTTGTATTCGGGACAATAGAAGACTGCGACCAGAACCCAGTCAGTAATGGTTATGCCCGGATAGAAATAATTGACGAGGATATTTTTTACCAGTTCCCTACTTATCCAAATGGGTTTTTCAACGGCTTGATTGCCACCTGTGATGCAACTGAACTGGAAGTGTATGGTGTGGATCTGAATAATGACACCTATGGAAATACAACTACCATGAGCATTAGCAGCCCGATGGCCTTAGGGGTCTTATCCGCCTGTGGCAATCAGATCCAGGAAGGACTTGAAATTCAATATAATGGCACTTCTCACTTTATCCCGAATTGTGTGGTGACCACCTCAGATCCGACGGCAAACGTTTTTACCTTCCAATCCACTGACAACCAAGCGAATGGAAACAGAGCCAACTACACCATTACGGTTTTAGATTGGCAGAACGACCCCAGTAACCCATCCTGGCAATATACCTATTACTATGAGCTCTTCAATACTCCAGATCCTGTCTTTGGATTTACTGACGGTACCGTTACCATGTTACAAAGAGCACAGGCACCCGGCGAATACACCATGGTCAATATTGACAATGCAACCATCACCAATACAATAACAAGAGATACTTTTACCGGTGGTAAAGTCATCATTACGGCATTGGCACAATAGCTATCATATTCGAAAAGTATTCAACTGGCAACCTAATCCTACATGAACCTCAACCAGATCATTCAAGATTGTATAAAGCATCGTCCGGAGGCGGAGCGCGAATTATTCTCGCACTTCGCCCCTAAGGTGCTGACTATCTGTCGACGGTATGCATCGAATGACGCAGAGGCACAGGATTTTTTACAAGAATGTTTTTTATGTGTGTTTGAAAAATTACAACAATACAATTCCCAAAAAGGAGAATTTGCAGGTTGGTTGTACCGGGTATGCACTAATACCGTATTACAGATTTTGCGCAAGCGAAAAAAGGAGCTGCAATTGGTTTACCTGGACCAACTGCCTGATACTGCCCAAATCAACGAAACCGACTTTGATTTCCTCCATCCCGAGTTAGTGATCCATGCCATTCAACAATTACCGGATGGTTATCGTGAGGTATTAAACCTGTTTCTTTTTGAGCAGTGGAGCCACCGGGAAATTGCCGAACAACTAAACATTTCAGAAAGTACCTCTCGCTCTCAACTGACCAGAGCCAAGAAGCTCCTAAAAACCGTTTTACAAAAACTAATGCCCAATAATTATGAAAAAAGATTGGCTTAACCACAAACTTAAGGGTAAACTCGAAGGCTATGCCTCTCCGTTGAATTCCGATCAGGCATGGGAGCGTTTGGCTGCTGCCCGCCAAGGAAAACACCGTAAAAAAAGACGGATCTTCTTTTTTTGGTTGAGTGGGTTGAGTTTATGCCTGGCTCTTTTAATCATAGGCATTTATCAATCTCAGTATGTTTCAAGTCCGAAGGAATTACGAAATGTTCAAGCTACTATTCCGTTTAATAACGATAAGACTACAGCTCAGGAGAATAAAGCTCAAGCAACAAGCACGGAGGAAAGTCCCAGCATGCATCTCAAAGAATCAAGCCGTACCCAGCTCTCCCCTAACGAAGTTGTTGATGCTACCATTCAGCAGGTTGAAAAAAGATTAGTGGCGCTGAACAAGATTATCCCTCAAAATCAAACAGGAGTGTCCTCTTCTTCTTCTTCGCCTTCCCCATCTGGCATTAGTGAAAATGTTGCCTCCGGACGGATCGAAGACCACCCGGCGAATCCGAAAATTCAGCAAAACCCAAATCAAAGCAGCTCCCCTGTTCAAAAAACCAACGTTCCAGACAACAATGTAGAGCCTGTCCAACAAAGACACAAAAGCAGTTTGTCAAGCAAAAACAATTATCCCCTCCAAAAAATCAAAACGCTAAGGCACTCAGCAATTCCTACAGAACGGCAATTGATCATCCCTATAAATTCTATTGTAGAGCGGTCATCCCACAAGCCAACCACTACAGCTAAGCAATGGATAATTGGTCTTACAGGAACCTATGCTAAGAACTGGCTTAGGTGGACAGATATTCACCAACAACAAGACTACATCAACCGCCGTCAACAATCGGAAAAAAGTTTGGATAGCTGGCAAGTTCAGGTCCAGGTTCAAAGACAGCTGGGCCAGCACTGGTTTATCCAAAGTGGATTAACAGGGCGGATGGCCTTCTCTCGTTTTGAAGATCAATATCAAACTGATAGCATTACCGTTGCAACCATACCGGTAGCTCAAATAATTGAACGGCAAAACGGGCAACGGGATAGTCTATCAGGAACGGGCAATATTCGTTTTTCGGAAACTGGTAAATTATTAGTTTATAACCGGCATTTTCAAATAGCTGTGCCCCTATATTTGGGATGGCAACTACCGATGACGGAGCGCACCTCCTTAAGTGTTGCTTGCGGGCCGGTGTTGACTGTCTACCAAAGCGCTTCCGGTCGCACCTTCGCGGATGCGAATAGCGAAGGCCTGTATACCTCTTTAAAAGACCTACCCTATCGTAAAATTGATGTCCAACAAGTTGATATTCGGTTAGGCCTTGCTTATCAATTAAATAGACGCTGGTTATTACAAGCTGGTTTAAGTGGAAGTTGGCAATGGGGAAATTCTCTTGACGCAAAGCTGAATTATGAGGAAAGAAGACACCAGATTGGCGGGTTCCTAGGCTTAGGAATTACCTTATAAGTGCTGGGACACAAATTTGTGATAGTGGTGTTATCATTTATTTTTCTTTCTAACAGTTGATCACCCCCTTGTAATAAAAAAACGAACCGACAAATTACCAACATGTAATTCATCAGTTCATTAAGGCTAAATAAGAGAGGCTATTCCTTCTACCCGATTAGTCGTATAGAAGGTTTTTCACCTGGTAGTATTGGGGGGTTATCAAGAACAAAAGTTATGCGTTAGTTAGACGTTCGAAGTATAAATTCGCTATTGGTCGTGTCAAATGTAATGCTGGTCACTTCCGCCGGATCTTCAATGTTAACAATCAAACTTGCCCGATCACACCTCAGGTCTTCAATTCCGATCACCCAACGAATGTGCGTATTATTGGCAGCAGCAAACTGGCGAACCCCCAATGCTTGGCTGTTCCACTTAGTAACGAATTCAAAAGGATTTGAGCCTAGTGATGGATTATTGTAAAAGACAATATCAAGCCCGGCTGTGCCCGACGCAATTTTAATACCCGTTTCGGTACTAATTGATACCTCTCCAACAAAGCCGCCTTCTACATTGTTAATCGTAATTTTTGCCGTTGTGGTGTTTAGGCTATAAGTGTAGTTGTTTTTAAATGGAATTGTAAGATTACCCATGATAAAAGTAATTAAAGTGTTATGTAAAATGATTTACTTAAAATTTAAATCCGCTTTAAACATTTTACAACACAGTGCAGCCCCCCTCCTCGTATGGCTAAGCTGGTACAATCCATCATTTGAGTAACTTCAAACCCCAGTTGCATCCACATCAGTTGATTGCGTTTTTCTATGGTTTTACACTGGGGAGAATGCTTACTAAAAGTAGGCATCCAAACATGCTTTCTCGTTTCATCCACCTGCACAAGACAGTTGTTGTATGTCATCCAGAAATCACTGCCATCTATCCTTACCAAAGGCATTTGCAGTCGATGTTCTGTATTAAAATTTTCGCTTAAACTCAGCAGATTTTGCTGCACCCGCCGCTTCATTTCTGCAACATTACTCAGGTGCTGCTCATCAGACGCTGTCGCAACCGGCTCCGCTACAATTATTATCGGCCGGCCGGAACCATCACGCTGCCCA
>CBDUIU010000321.1:0-5448 GCA_965367335.1 uncultured Saprospiraceae bacterium | reverse complement strand
GGAATGGTCCTATCGATAATGATAAGCTGAATAAAAAAACGGATAAAGGAAGTATTCTTTTTCAGTCCAGCATCTTTAATGGTGCCGCCAGAGTATATGCGCCCCGTTACCGCCAGGCACATATCCATGCTTATTTTACCGACAATAAAGTAGCAGCCAAGGCGGCTTTTCAGCTCGCTTATCAGGATGTAAAAGCGGCATTCGAATATTATTTAGCACATTATAATCAGGGTCGGCCCATTATCATTGCAGGGCATAGCCAGGGCACTACCCATGCCATTCCGTTGTTACAGGAGTACTTCGAAGGAAAGCCACTCATCGATCAGTTGGTTGTGGCTTATTTGATCGGCATGCCCGTTGAGGAAAAGGCCTTTAAAGAAATATTACCTTGCGAGTCACCTTCTGAAACAGCTTGTTATTGTAGTTGGCGATCCTGGGAAAGAAACTATGTCCCAAAGTATTGGCAAAAAAATAATAATATTGTGGTCACCAATCCCTTAACCTGGACGACGGATAGTACCTATGCAGCTCCTTCTCTAAATGAAGGAACAATGTTGAGAAAATATGGTAAAATAAAAAAAGGAATTGCAGATGCCCAAGTTCACCATGGTGTCTTATGGGTAAATAAACCCAAATTTTTCTGGAGTTTTCTTCTGACCATTGAAAATTATCATATCGCTGATTTCAATTTATTTTGGGTGAATGTCAGGAAAAACGCCATAGAACGTGTAGAGATGTATGAGCGGGGTAATATTAGATAGCCAAGGCCTGCTACGGACTTACGCTAAGGTGCTACTCGGGTTAAGCTGGTAATGTTATATTGTCTTTGCAGCCTAATTCACAGAAAATCGTTTAGAACAAAACAAGTCACGCCTTCAATGGATATTTACAGTAGAAAATCAAGGTGGAAGTTTTATTTACTCTTAGCAGGACTGGTAATCTTGACCATTTCCATGGTCTATACCAATTATATTGCTAATCGTTTAATTGAAGGAGAGCGTAATAAAGTTGAATTATATACCAAAGCTATAGAAAACTTTTTCAAGAATCCGGATCTCAATGCTGAGTTCGGCCTGGAAAGTGAAATCATGACGGATCACAAGATCCCAGTGATTCTAGTGGATGATGCCGGTAATATCAATGCGAGTGAAAATTTCCCCAAAGACGCGGATCTGGAAAAAGAGTTAGAAGAAATCAGAGAAAGTGGAACGCCTCCGATTGAAGGATCCGGATATGCACGCTATGTATATTATAAACATACCTGGTTGCTCACTTTGCTCACCTATTTTCCTATCATTCAGGTGCTGCTCTTAACCATCTTTGTCCTCATAGGCTATATGCTTTTCAGCTCTGCCCGGCGTTCTGAACAAAATCAGGTGTGGGTGGGAATGGCCAAAGAAACAGCGCATCAGCTGGGCACACCCATCACCGCAATCGTTGGTTGGATTGAGTACCTGCGTTCTACCAATTCAGAAAATGAGGCAAACATGAACGTCGTCAATGAGCTGGAAAAAGATGTAGAACGACTGAACCTCATTGCCGATCGATTCTCTAAAATAGGCTCTGCTCCGGAACTTACGCCCATCAATATCTTCGATGAGCTGGAAAAAGCACATGACTATATGGCCAAACGGGCTCCGCGAAAGGTCGTCTTTGATTTTCCTAAAGCGGAAGAGACCTATGAACTTCCGGTAAAAGTAAATTCTCATTTATTCCAGTGGGTGATAGAAAACCTGCTCCGCAACGCCCTGGATGCCATGGATGGTACCGGGCAAATTTCAGCCAAGGTGGTCGAAGAAAAGGACTTTGTATCCATAGATATTACGGATACAGGTAAAGGTATTCCCCCCTCCAAATTAAAAACCGTCTTTGAGCCCGGTTTTACTACAAAAAAGCGGGGATGGGGCCTGGGTCTTTCCTTAGCAAAACGCATCATTAAAAGCTATCACTCTGGCAGGATTTTTGTAAAAAAATCCGTATTAAATGAAGGGACTACTTTTACAATCAAGCTCCCTAAAGTATAAGGGGAAACATAACTTTGGCTCAACTACTTCTTTTATCATTTTAGCAGCCAAATCTCCTTTAAGAACCAACACGTGGACATCAACTTAGCATACAGAAAGCACACGCCTAACACACCCTCAAGACTACTATCTATCCTGATCCTGGTAGTCCTTCCTTTTGTATTATTTTCCCAATCCGGTTTTCCTATTCGCGTAATTGATGGCAGCAGCAATGAGCCGCTGATCAGTGTATTGATCTATACTGAAGATCAGTCGTTCTCCACCACAACGGATATTGATGGAAAAGCAATGATAGAAAACCTAGGTCATCGGGACATCATTACGTTCTCCTATCTTGGGTACGCAAGCCTGAGTTTGCCATTTTACGAACTTCGCAAAATGGGTGGCACTATAAAGATGTTTTCCTCACTAGAGCTAGATAGTATCGTAGTGATTGGCAGAAAGGATGATCCCGTGTCAAAAATTCCATTTATTGTAGAACGGCTCTCTCCAGAAGACATTCAATTCACCGGAGCTCAAACCGCAGCCGATGCCCTGGCTCAACATGGGAATGTATATATTCAAAAGTCGCAGATGGGAGGAGGCAGTCCGGTTATCCGCGGATTTGAGGCCAATAAAGTGTTGCTGGTCGTTGATGGTGTACGCATGAACAATGCTATTTATCGGGCCGGGCACGTGCAAAATGCAATCACCGTGGACAATGGTATCCTGGAACAAGTAGAAATTATCTATGGCCCTGGTTCACTCATGTATGGTAGTGATGCCTTAGGTGGTGTTGTTCATTATCGGACCAAAGACCCCAAAGTTCTCTTTTCCGGCACTAAAAATTATGAATTAAAAACTGGTGTATTCTCTCGTTTTTCTTCTGCTAACCAGGAAAAAACGGCTCATATAGACCTGGATTATCGAGCTCGTAAATGGGGTGCTTTTACCAGCCTTACCTATTCTGATTTTGATAATCTGCGCGCCGGCAACAATCGTCCGGCAGATTTCCCGGACATGGGTAAGCGCCTGTTTTATATCCTTCGTAATGAAACCGTAGACGAGGTAAAACAAAATGGTGATCCTAATATTCAGGTAGGGACCGCTTATAGCCAAATCGATTTTTTACAAAAAATACGCTACCAGCCTTCGGAAGAACTTTACTTTATCTTCAATCTCCAGTATTCTACTTCCAGCAATATTCCTCGCTATGATAATCTAACGGATACACTGACAGCTGCAAATGACTTAAAATGGGCAGAATGGTATTATGGGCCCCAAAAGAGGTTGATGACTTCTTTGAAAACACGTGCGTTAAAACCTCGTTTTCATTATGACAAAGCCACTTTTATTGCAGCTTTTCAGCGTCTGGATGAAGATCGTTTGAGCCGTAGATATAGAAGACGATATATAACTTTTAACCTGGAGAATGTGAATGTGTACAGTTTCACTGCAGATTACGACAAAGGATTAGGCGCGACAAAACAACATACCCTATCTTATGGTTGGGATGTTCACCATAACGTAGTTACCTCTAAAGCTGGACGTCGAAACCGTACCTCCGGAGCGGTGATCCTTGATGAGATCAGTCGTTATCCAAGTGCAGGCAGTACGATGACCACTTTTGGCGCCTATCTCAATTATGTGTGGGCCAGCAGAGATTCAGTATTCACTTTCCAAGCAGGTGGACGATATAGTCGAAACCGATTGAAAGCCAGCTATGGCCGGGAAGACCCTATCACCTGGCCTGAATATTTCTACACTGACGGTATCGGTAATACCAATCAAGCCTTAACCTGGGGTGCCGGACTGACCTTGAATACAAAAGATCAATGGCAAATGCGGGTGCTGGCTTCCACCGCTTTCCGGGCACCTAATTTGGATGATTTTGCAAAAATCCGGGCACAAGACGGTGCGGTCAGTGCACCTAACCCTGATTTAAAGCCAGAATATTCTCTTAATGGAGAATTGACTATAGGCAAGACAATTGGTCGGGTGAGTAAGAATGGTGGTGCAAGTTTGCAACTAAGTGGTACTGGTTTTTATACCCAAATAAGCGATGTGATCGTACAGCGTGTCGGTACTTTACCTGGCGGAGAAACAACCTTGTTGATCGATGAAGAAATTCACGAGGTGAGACAAAATTTTAATGAAACGGAAGCTTTTATCTATGGAGTCTCAGGTAATCTGGCACTAAATATTCGCAATAACTGGAAGTTTACCGGTAGCATCAATTTACAGAAAGGACGAAGCCGTTTTAATAATGAAGGCCGTGAAACGACTAATGGCACAATTGATACATTGGTACCCTTGGACCACATTCCGCCGACTTATGGCAGAGTGGGATTGAGTTATAACAAAGGTAAATTTCGCGCAGATGCGGTTCTTCGATTTAACTTTGACAAGCCGCTCAACGAATATGCTGTTAGTAATATCATTGTCGACCAAAGCAGCGGCGAGGTCATTCGCATTAACCGAGAAGGCACCTTTGATAACCTGGAAGAAACTGAAACCTGCCACGCTACAACCATCAATGGCCAAAATGATCTGGAATGCTTTGGCACCCCTGCCTGGTCAACACTCAATTTTTACCTTTCCTACCAATTTAATGCGAAATTCAACGTCAAACTTGGCTACGAGAATGTAGGGGATCAGCATTTCCGTCCTTTTGGTTCCGGAGTAAGCGCAGCAGGACGTAATATTATGGTTACGCTTGCCGGTAATTTTTAAGCGTTGTAGTTTGATTATGCTGAAATTTCCCATCTAAATTTTTCCAAAACATCTGCTTATTTAAAAGACAGCCTGGCGTTAAAAGCTGTCCATTCTGTAGCTTCAACTCTGGAATAGTTCCTTTTGAGGTCAACGACTTCGTTTTATATAACTTTATTTTTATTCCGGCCTATATTCCATTCAGAAGTGATACTTTTGCAAAAAAATAGCAATGACACTCATTAAGGAAAATATTATTGACAAAGTCAGTTTTGAGTTGGATGCCAATGAAGGAAATTACAACCAAGTTGTAAAGGCAATGGAAAAAGATGCGCCGTTTTTACTGGCCTATCCTTTTTCTGAAGGTTTTGAATTACTGACCGATGAAGAAAGACAGTATTTACTTTACCTGATCATGGTTATCTGGAAAAGCGTACACACCGCGACGGGCCGATTTCCGACGATGGCTCCGGAGGATATTTCCAAAGCAGAAGAACAAAACTGGGAAAAATTAAATCAATCAAAAGAGCGCCGCTTTCACGATCGGATCACTCCCCTATTTGAAGACTATCCACAAGAAGATCTTTTAGCTTTTGCTGAAGATGCACTGGCCTATGACGAAGAGGACAACTTTATAACTTCAGAGGGCAGGGAATATATGTTCGTTGCTCTAAAATCAGTCATAGATGGCATTGAGGATTAGTGCCGGTTCAGAATGGATTTCTAGTGGTAT